>JADFRV010000094.1 GCA_022561095.1 Chloroflexota bacterium
CTCGCCGGGAAGGCCCCCGTCCCCAGTCAACCGCGGCATCGCGAAGGCTCTGCGACATGACCGACGTGCTATCGCTCCCTGGGATGAATCCAGCGGCACCGACAAAGGTGAGGCGCCCGAATCGACCACGCCGGACAGCCCCGTTCCAGGCATCCATTCTAGGGCCAGGAGCGACGGGTGTTCAAGGCGAGACCGCTTTTGACCCCGGCTACGGCCCTAGCTATGATGACGATGCGCTAAAGAGAAGGGAGTAGTCCGTGAAGATCAAGGTCGAAAAGGGCGACCTGGCCCAGCACCCGGCGAAAGCTGTGATAGTCAACCTGTTCGAAGGGGTGACGAGCCCCGGCGGCGGCACGGGCGCCGTCGATAAGGCGTTGGACGGGGCCATCAGCCAGCTCATCGCCGAGGGCGAGATCAAGGGGAAGAAGAGCGAGCTCACGCTCATCCATACGCTGGGTAAGCTGCCCACACCCCGCGTGCTCGTGGTGGGCCTGGGCAAGCAGGAAGGTTTCAGTCTGGATACCGTCCGCGACGTGACCGGAACCGCCCTGCGACGCCTCCGCGGCACGGGCGCTTCCACGGTGGCGACTATCGTGCACGGAGCGGGTATCGCGGGTCTGGACCCTGAGGCCTGCGCCCAGGCGATCGCCGAGGGGGCGATGATGGGGCTGTACCGCTTCGACCGGCTCAAGAAGCCGGACGAGGACCGGAAGCAGATCGATACCGTCACTCTAGTGGAGTTCGATGAGTCCAAGCTGAAGGCGCTTAGGCGCGGGGCGGAGCGCGGCCGTATCCTGGGCCAGGGCACAAACCACGCCCGCGACATGGCGAATGAGCCCGCAAACGAGCTCACGCCTACCATTATGGCCGAGCGAGCGCAATCGCTGGCCAAGGACGCCGGCGTGGAGTGCCAGGTGCTGGAGCGGGACGAGATGGAGAAGATGGGTATGGGCGCCCTGCTTGGCGTGGCCGCCGGCTCCGTCCAGCCCCCCAAGTTCATCATCATGCGCTACCGCGGCGGCGACGCACGGGACACTATCGGCCTGTTGGGGAAGGGGATCACCTTCGACTCCGGTGGCATCTCAATCAAGCCGGCCGGGGGCATGGAGGAGATGAAGGGCGATATGTCAGGCGGGGCGGCCGTCATCTCCGCGTTGTGGGTGCTGGGCAAGCTAAAGGCGCCGGTCAACGTGACGGCTATCATCCCCGCTACTGAAAACATGCCCTCTGGCTCGGCGACGAAGCCGGGCGACGTCCTGCGGGCGATGAACGGTAGGACGATCGAGGTGATAAACACGGACGCCGAGGGCCGCCTCGTCCTCGCCGACGCAATCTGCTACGCCCGCCAGGAGAAGCTCTCGCCGATCATTGACGTGGCTACGCTGACGGGGGCGATGCAGATCGCGCTTGGCCCGGGCGCCACCGGCTTCATGGCCACGGACGACGCCCTGGCCGAGGCGGTGGTCAAGGCGGGCGAGGCCTGCGGCGAGCGGATGTGGCGCTTCCCCCTCATCGACGAGTACGGCGAGTCACTGAAGAGCAACGTGGCCGACATCAAGAACATGGGCAACCGCTACGGGGGGGCGATCAGCGCCGCGAAGTTCCTTCACTTCTTCGCGGAGGACAGCGCCTGGGTGCACGTGGACATGGCGCCCACGGACAACTTCAGCAAGGACAAGGGGGCCTGGGTGAAGGGGGCCAGCGGCATCCCCACCCGCACCCTGGTGAACCTGTTGCTGTCGCTGGCTGACGATGGCAAGTGAGCGAGTGGAGTTCGTGCCGTGGCCACATGGAGAGAGTTCGCGGAAGCCTCGCCCGAATTGGCAGCGTTTGGCGCCGAGCGCTTCGATAGCACCCACGTCGCCTATCTAGCCACTGAACGGAAAGACGGCTGGCCTCGCGTTCATCCGGTGAGCCCGATTATCGGGCAGGGCCATCTGTTTCTGTTTATGGAGCCGACATCGCCAAAGGGGCACGATCTGCTCCGAGGTGGGCGCTACGCCCTGCACTCATCTGTGAGCGACTCCAGTGGAGCGAGCGGCGAATTCAGTATCAGCGGGAAGGCAGTATTGGCAGATGACCCGGCGATCCGAGCCATAGCCACCGAGGCCGCCAGCTACACCCCTGAGGATCGCTATATCCTGTTTGAACTGACCGTAGAGAGCGCCCTATCGACCGTCTACGAAGACGGCCGGCCGGTGCGGAAGCGATGGCCAGGACGAGATGCCTGACGTTCCGCTGGCCGCCGGCTCCGCTACTTCCGCCGTCCGCGTAGCGCCCGCACGATCATCCACAGCCCGAAGAAGGTGAGGCCGGTGGTGATGATCCGCGTCCAGTCCAGGATGGGCACCAGGCGGGTCTCATCGGCGGTGACCTCCAGGACGCCAACGGGGTGGACACGGACGCCGCCGCCACCACCACCGCCACCGCCACCACCGATGGCGCCATCGCCGCTGGGCCCGCTGCCGCCTCCCGCTCCGGCGCCGAATCCGTAAGCGACCACCGCCACGGGAATGATCGTCTTTTCCCCGATCTCCCTGGGCTCGCCGTAGACCACCTCAACCTTAGCTGAGCCTTTGATGCGCTCCACTAGCTCGCCTACTATCCGCTGTCCGGCGAGGGCTGGCTCCTGCATGGCGACCTCCTCTCGAAGAACGTAACGGAAGGCTTCAGCCTCCGCTATACATCCTTAGGGCTACTCTTTGCTGGCGACAACGAGGAGCCAGTTGCGGGGCGAGGTCTCCAGGCCCAGCTCCTCGAACGCCCCGCGGGCGCCGAACTTCAACGCTTCGCTGGCCGGCTCCAGGGGCACGCCGGGCATTGCGCCCTCAATGAACAGGCTGTACTCGCTGATGTCCTCGAACCCCTTCAGGGTCATGGGCACCGGCACAACCTGGTTCTCGCACACGTGGAAGCCGTTCGACTCCAGGAGGGCGATGTACTCCTCACGGCTCAAGGGCTGGCGTGCCAGGGCGCGCTGCGCCTTGTCCGGCGAAAGGTCGTACTGCTCGCGCAGGTTGCGCAGCGCCTTCATCATCCAGCGCCGATAGAACTGGAGCGACTCGGGGGGCTCAGCTCCCTGGAAGAAGGAGGTGTTGAAGGAGAACGTGCCGCCCTGGCGCAGGCTGCGGTAGGCCTCCTGCACGACGGCCGCCTTCTCTTTCACGAGGTGAATGGCGTTGCAGAAGAATACGGCGTCCACCGGCATACGAACGAGCTGGGAGAACCGCTCGGCGCCGCCCTGGACGAACCGGACGACGGCATCGCCGAAGTTCTCCAGGCTTCGCCGCGCTACCTCGATGGCGGGCTCCGAGGGCTCAACGGCGATGACCTCCGCGCCCTGCCCGTTGGCCATCGCCGCCACCAGCAGCCGGGTCACGGCCCCCGTGCCAGCACCCAGGTCTACCACACGCAGCCCCGGTCTCAGGTTAGCGAGCGCCACAAGCCTCCGGTTGACCTCCTGATAGAACGGGTTCTGGGAGAACTTCTCCAGGGTGAACTCCTTGGACATGTCGGCCTCCTTCATGGCAGCCACTCGAAATCACCGCACCGCAGCGTTCCGCAGGCGCCCATGCCATCGTTGAGTTTACGCCAATCGGGCCCCTTGGGGGTAGGCCATACGAACCGATGACAGGTTATCCCGTAAGCCATGTCAGTCAGGGCTCGCTTCTCTGAGCGCGGCCGCGACGCGATCCAGGACGCGACAGGCAACCTCGTACTTGCTCATGAGGGGTAGCTCCTCCTCGCCCGCGCCATCAAGGAGCGTCACCCTGTTGGTATCCGAGCCGAAGCCGGAGCCCTCAGCGGTGATGTTGTTGGCCACAATGAGGTCGAGACGTTTCTCATCCAGCTTGCGGCGGGCGTTGGTCAGAAGGTCCTCGGTCTCGGCGGCGAAGCCTACCTTAACAAGCCCCGCGCGCCGACCGATCTCCGCCAGTATGTCCGGCGTGCGCACCAGGGACAGGCTCAGCCCTTTCTGCCGGCGCTTGATCTTCTGGCCCACCGCCTCCGCCGGCTGATAGTCCGCGACGGCGGCCGCCATGATCACCGCGTCCGCATCGGCGCACTCGGCGAGCACGGCGTCGCGCATCTCCGCGGCCTGGCGGACGGGGAGGACGCGCACCGCATAGGGCTCAGGCAGGGCCGCCGGCCCGCTCACCAGAACCGTATCCGCGCCGCGGTCGCGGGCGGCCTCGGCCAGGGCGTAGCCCATCTTGCCGGAGGAGTAGTTGCCGACGTAGCGGACGGGGTCGACGGGCTCCTGGGTACCGCCAGCGCTGACGACTACCTTTCTCCCCGCCAGGTCTGCGTCTTTGCCAAGCACGTACCTGAGCGCGCCGATTATGGTGGGCACCTCGGACATCCTGCCTGGGCCGGTGTGGCCGGAGGCCAGCCTGCCCTCTTCCGGGCCCACCACATGCAGGCCACGGCGGCGCAGCGTCTCCAGGTGTGCCTGGGTGGCCTCGTGTTCGAACATCTGGGGGTCCATCGCCGGGCAGACGATAATGGGCGCCCGCGTGGCGAGGGCGGTGAGGCTCACCAGGTCCTCGGCGAGGCCGAGGGCCACCCTGGCGATCGTCGTCGCGCTGGCGGGGGCGATCAGCAGGGCGTTGGCGCGGCGGGCCAGCTCGATGTGCAGCTCGGACGCCCCGGACGCGGTGTCGAACATGTCGACGTAGGCGGGGCGGCCGCTGACGCTCTGGAAGGTCAGCGGCGTGACGAACTTCGCGGCCGCGGGCGTAAGGACGACGTCCAGCCTGACGCCGGCCTGGGTGAGCTTACTGGCGAGGTCCGCCGCCTTGTAGGCGGCTATACTGCCGCTCACCCCCAGGACGATCTCTCGATCAGTCAGGTTGTACATCGTCTCTACCTCGGTTCATATCGAAGATGATTCGCAGCCCCTCCAGGGTGAGGTCCACGTTCACCTCGTCGATCACATCGGTCTCACGGGCGATGAGGTTAGCGTAGCCGCCGGTGCCGATCACCTTCGTATCGGGGCCGAGCTCCTGTTTGAAGCGGCCCACGATACCCTCTACAAGCCCTACGAAGCCGAAGACGATCCCCGACTGGACGGCCTCCCCGGTGTTGCGGCCGATGGCGGACTTGGGCCGCACCAGCTCCACCCGGTGAAGCTTGGCCGCCCGCTGGAACAGCGCCTCTGTGGCGATACCCAGGCCGGGGGCGATGGCGCCGCCCAGGTAATCACCTTCCTTGCTGATGCCATCGAACACGGTGCCCGTGCCCAGGTCCACGATCACCATCGGCGGCGGGCCGTAGAGGTGGATCGCCGCCACCGCGTCCGCGACGCGGTCAACGCCTACGTCGCGGGGGCTGTCGTAGACGATGCGGAGCCCGGTCCGCACGCCGGTGCCGACGACGAGCGGCCGCACCCCAAAGTAGCGGTTGCACACAGCCTCGAAGACCGGATCCAGGTCAGGGACTACGCTCCCCATGACGGCCTCCGAGATGTCGCTCATCTCTATACCTTCGTGGGTGAGGAGGCTAGTCATCAGCACGCCATACTCATCGGCGAGCCTGGCAACGTCCGTCGAGAATCGCCAGGTAGCACGGAGGGAACCGTTGTCGAACACGCCCACCGTCACGTTAGTGTTACCTATATCCAGCGCAAGAAGCATAGCTAATCCGTCCCCTCCATAGGAGCGAGGTAATTATAACAGGCGCGATTCAGGCCGAAGAGAGGCTCTTTTTGCAGCGCCGTTGACGATGAGGAAAGGGCTCACGGAGGGCCCAAAATCGCCGTTATTCACGTCATAATATCCTTGACCGCCTTGCTTGGCGGCTGGTATTGTTCCGCCATCCGCTCCCCTAAGTCGCCCCGGTCTGACCATCAGCCTCTAACGGAGGGACCCGCATGCAGGACTTCGCTGCCCACCGTGTATGGGATACTGCCCTCGGGCAGTTGCAGCTTCAGGTCACCCGGCCCAACTATGATACCTGGCTCAAGGACACCGTGGGCCTCAACACGGACAATGGATCCTTCGTTATTGGGACACCTTCCGATTTCGTCAGCGAGTGGCTCAGCACCAAGATGGGGCCCGTAATCGCCAAGACGGTGAGCGGGATCCTGGGGCGGTCGGTTGACCTACGCTATGAGGTCGTCTCACAGGGAGGCAACGGACACCAGGCAGACGAGCCGCCGCCTCTCGCCGGGCACAGCCCCGCTCCCGCAGTGATCACAAGCCCCTCCGCCCGAAAGAGGCTCAACGGTAAGCTCACATTCGACCGGTTCATCATCGGCGAGTCCAACCGGCTGGCCGCCGCCGCCTCCCACGCTGTAGCCGAGCAGCCGGGCGAGGTGTACAACCCCCTGTTCATCTACGGCGGGCCCGGCCTTGGCAAGACTCACCTCCTGCACGCTATCGCCAGCCGCGCGGCAAGGGAGGACCGGCGCGTCCTCTACATCACCTGCGAGCAGTTCACCAACGACTTTGTGAATGCGATCTCCCAGGGTCGCCAGGACGAGTTCCGACGCAAGTACCGCTCCAACGACATCCTACTGGTAGACGACATTCAGTTCCTTGCCGGGAAGGAGCGCACCCAGGAGGAGTTCTTCCATACCTTTAACGACCTGCACGCCGACGGCTGCCAGGTCGTGCTCACAAGCGATCGCTCTCCCAAGACCATCCCCGGCCTGCAAGCCCGTCTCTGCTCACGCTTCCAGTGGGGCCTCCTCGCTGATGTCCAGCCGCCGGATGAGGAGACCCGTCTCGCGATTGTCCAAGCAAAAGCCCTCGAACAGCGGATCAAGATTGGCCCCGAGGTTGCTCAGCTCATCGCTGACCGCGCTCAAGACAACGTCCGCGAACTCGAGGGCTTCCTCAACCGCGTCACCGCATACGCCAACCTAACACGATCACCGATCACCATTGAGGGAGCAACCCTCGCTATCGACGCACTCACGCCCCCCAGCCCCCCCTCAACACCATCGCCAGAGGCGATCATAGAAGGCGTAGCGAGATACTTTACCGTCCCACTCACCAGCCTCCCTGGCCCCAGTAGAGCCAAGCCCATCGCGGAAGCCAGACACATCGCAATGTACCTCCTTCGTGAGGACGCCCAACTCCCTCTCAAGCAGATCGGCCGCCTCTTGGGAAACCGCGACCACTCCACAGTTATCCACGGTTGCCGCAAAGTATCCACGCACTTCAACACCGCGAAGGGCCGACGACAGCTCACCGAGATCCAGGCCAGCATACGAAGCCCAAACTGAACAGTTGCCTGCTACGCCCAGCAGTTAGCCAACAACCGTCCCCAAGTAGCCCACACTAACTCCACCTCTCAGCCGGATACACTCTCAACAGAGTAAACACTCCTACTACTCCTACTACTGCCCCCTTTCCATATACAATTAACAAGCATGTAAAGGCCATGATAGATCGAGTGCGGATAAAGGTTGTTGGCGGCTCAGGTGGTAACGGGTGCGTGAGCTTCCGGCGGGAGAAGTATGTGCCCCGTGGCGGACCGGATGGGGGTGATGGGGGAAATGGGGGAAGTCTGATTGTCGTTGCTGATGGATCGGTTCGGACGTTAAAGGAGATGGGGAGAAGAAGAGTTTATAAGGCAAATCAAGGTCGGCATGGACTGGGCTCGGATAAGAGTGGGCGGCGGGGTGAGGATGTCATTATTAGGGTGCCGGCAGGGACAGAGGTCAGGGACGTTTATGAAGACAGGCTGCTGGGTGACCTGGATGAGGTGGGAAAGACGCTTGTCGCGGCGAGGGGGGGTATCGGTGGAAGGGGTAACAAGTGGTTTGCCAGGGCAGTATATCGGGCGCCGAGAATAGCGCAGCGGGGACAGGCCGGTGAGGAGCGTGAGATACAGCTAGACCTGAAGCTGCTTGCTGATGTGGGGGTTGTGGGCCTGCCTAATGCTGGTAAGTCGACTCTATTGCAGGCGATCTCGGCAGCGAGACCAAAGGTAGCGGAGTATCCGTTTACGACGTTGGAGCCAGCGCTTGGCGTTGTAGATGTGGGCTTTGAGAGGTTTGTAGTAGCGGACATCCCGGGCCTGATTGAGGGGGCGCATGAGGGGGCCGGCCTTGGTCTGGACTTCCTGCGGCATGTAGAGCGAACGAAGGTGCTTGTCCACATGGTGGACGGGAGCAGCTCGGACCCGTTGGCCGACATGGATGCTGTGAACGGAGAGCTCTCACAGTACAGTGAGGCCCTGGCTGATAGGCCGCAGATACTGGTGGTGAACAAGATTGATCTGGCCGAGGTGGAGGAGCGGATATCTGAACTGAAGGTGGTGTTCAGCGAGCGGGGGGTCACGCCCATGTTCCTATCGGCGGCCGAGCGCCGGGGCACTGACGAGTTGGTGCGACGGTTGGCGGAGCAGCTGGCGGTCCAGGGTGAGGAGAGACCTCTGGAGGAGATACCCACGATTAGGCCGCAGCCACTGGGCCGTCGCTTCAACGTGCGGCGTGAGGGCGAAGGCTTCCTGGTGGAGGGGGAGCGGGTGGTGACGTTCGTGGAGATGATGCCTGTGGGGGTGGAGGAGGGGAAGCAGGAGCTGTGGTGGCGGCTGGGCCGCTGGGGTGT
>JADFRV010000251.1 GCA_022561095.1 Chloroflexota bacterium
ACAGCCTGGAGACCACTGATGTCGCCGACACGCTACCCTTCGTGCAGGAGGTGACTTCATCATGGCGAAGGAGCGACTGGTCGTGATTGGAGGGATGTGGCGGAGATGAGGACGGAATCCCAGTGCTGGACGTCGAGGAGGCCATGGGCTACCTGCGCCGGATGGGGGAGTTGTGGTCGGCGAGCCCGCGAGCGCAGCAGCGAGAGTTCGTGCGGGAGGTCTTCGAACGGATCGTCGTGAGAGGGCCACAGGTGGAGTCCATCACACCGAAGGCTACGTATGAAGCTCTGTTCGTGCTGGATCGCCGCGAGAGGTTCAACGACGAGATGGGTGTAATATGGCTCCCCGGGCAGGACTCGAACCTACAACCTAGCGGTTAACAGCCGCCCGCTCTACCATTGAGCTACCGGGGAGCGCGATTCCGGCCTGGCTGCGGAGCCAGGATTCGAACCTGGACTATGGGATTCAAAGTCCCGTGTGCTACCTTTACACCACTCCGCACTATGGTATCGCATTCCGTTTTCGCCTGGTGCCGAAGGCCGGACTCGAACCGGCACGAGGGTTGCCCCTCAGCAGATTTTGAGTCTGTATAGGCTTGTCGATAGCCGTCGCTGGGCGTCGGCACGGTATCTAAGTTTACCTGAAACAGTCGCATTGCGTCGCCACCCGTCGATGGCCGTCGATGCGCGTGGCTGTCTCGGTGGCTGTCTTAACAACGGCCGTTGACAGCCGCCCAGCCCAGGCGCACAATCGCGGCGGCGGACAGTGAGCGCCCCACCGTGAGACCCTCTCTCATGGTATGCCCCCCCATCTAGGCGGCGACTCCTCTCCGCCCTATTTGACAGCGCCGCTATGTTCCCGCACGATTGTCTTACTCCAACCTGTTGGAAACCGGGAGGCGGACAAACGTGCGCTGTCCATCGTGTAGGCATGAGAATGTCGACGACGCCCAGTTCTGCACACAATGCGGTGAGGCGCTAGAGATCGCTTGTCCCAAGTGCGGACGAAAGAGTCCGCCAGCGAGTGTATTCTGTGCGGGCTGCGGCCACCGTCTAGCTGAACCAGCGAAGCCGGCGGCAGCGCCCGACCCCCGCGCCTACACGCCGCCTCACCTGGCCGAGAAGATCCTCCGCGATCGCGCCACGCTGGAGGGCGAACGGCGTACGGTCACCGCCCTGTTCGCCGACGCCATCGGCTTCACCCCCATCTCCGAGCGGCTGGACGAGGAGGAGGTGTACGATCTAATGCAGGGCTGCCTGAGCCGGATGATGGACGCCGTCCACCGCTACGAGGGCACGGTCACCCAGTTCCGGGGTGACGGCGTCATGGCGTTGTTCGGCGCGCCCATAGCCCACGAGGACGCGGCCCGCCGTGCCGTGGCTGCCGCCCTGGAGATGCAGAAGTCGCTCGATGAGTACGCCACCGAAATCAAGCAGCGCCACCCCATCGGCTGCCGCTTCCGGGTGGGGCTGAACACCGGCCCCGTCGTCGTCGGCAAGATCTCCGACACCCTGGACATGGACTACACGGCCCTGGGCGACACCGTGAACCTGGCGGCCCGGATGGAGGCGCTGGCGGAGCCGGGCACCGTCTACCTCAGCGAGGACACCTATCGGGCGGTGCAGGACTACTTCGAGTGCGAGCCTCTTGGGGCGCTGACGGTCAAGGGCAAGGCGGGGCCGGTGATGGCCTACCGGGCGCTGCGGGAGACGGCGGTGCGCACCCGCTTCGAGGCGGCGGCGGAGCGGGGACTCACCCCCTTCGTGGGCCGCGACCAGGAGCAGACGGTGCTCAGGGGTTATCTGGAGCAGGCGAAGCGGGGTCAGGGGCAGGTGGTGTCCGTCTCCGGCGAGGCGGGCATCGGCAAGTCACGTCTCCTCCTGGAGTTTCGCCGCTCCACCCTGGATGAGGGCGTCACCTGGCTGGAGGGCCACTGCAGCGCGATCGGCAAGAGCGTCCCCTACCTTCCGGTCATCGACATCCTGAAGCGCGACTTCGACGTGGAGGAGGGAGACAACGACGCCGCCATCATCGGCAAGGTTGACGAGGGCACCGACGGCTGGGACAAGGCGGCGCGGGCCACTATCCCCTACCTCAAGTACCTGTTGAACGTCGACCCCGGCGATGCCGCCGTAACGGCCATGGACCCGATGGAGCGGCGGGCCGGCATCTTCGACGGCCTGCGGGCTCTGCTCGTCCAGGAGAGCCGGCGACGGCCCCTGGTCATGATCGTGGAGGACCTGCACTGGATCGACGAGAAATCGGAGGAGGCGACGGCCGCCCCGGTGGACGTG
>JADFRV010000252.1 GCA_022561095.1 Chloroflexota bacterium
CCCCGCCCTCCGGGCTAGCGCCGCCTGCGCCCGCGGTGCCCTCCAGTTGGCGGAGGGCGATGCCGCGGCGGCGTGCGAGAGCCTGCGCCGGGGCTGGCGCCTCTGGCAGGAGGTCGACGCCCCATACGAGGCTGCCAGGGCCCGTGTGCTGCTTGCGGCTGCGTATCAGGCCGAAGGGGATGGCGAAGTTGCGAAACTGGAACTCCGGGCCGCTAAGTCCGCCTTCGAGCGTCTGGGCGCCATGCCCGACGCTCGCCGCGCCGCCGAGCTTCTCGTGGACGGCGCGTCCCAGAAGGCCACTCCCCGCGCGGTCAAAACGTTCATGTTCACCGACATCGTCAAGTCTACGAACCTGGTGGAGGCGATCGGCGATGAGGCCTGGGAGGACCTCCTCCATTGGCACGACCAGACCCTCAGGTCGCTGTTCGGCGAGCACGAAGGGGAAGAGGTCAAGCACGGCGGCGACGGCTTCTTCGTGGCCTTCGAGGACGCTGCTGCCGCTGTGGAGTGCGCTGCGGCCATTCAGCGCACCCTGGCCGATCACCGCCGCGACCACGGCTTCGCCGTTCAGGTCCGTATCGGCCTGCACGGCGCGGAGGCCACCCGCCGCGGCCGCGATTACGGTGGCAAGGGTGTCCACGAGGCCGCCCGCATAGCCGCTATCGCCGAGGGGGGAGAGATCCTGAGCAGCCAGGCGACCCTGGCAGGGGACGCGGTCCGTTACTCCCTATCGGAGCCGCGCCTCGTGAGCCTGAAGGGCATCTCGGAGCCGGTTCCCGTCGTCGCCATCGAGTGGCGATAGGCGGGTGCACACACCTTATAATGCAGATTAGGATCACCCCGTACCTGTAACGCATCAACAGAGGAGGAGCTACCTTGGCTGAGCCTGTGGTCTACCGCTCCCGCGTACGCGTCGAGCCTGTGGAGGGTCCTCTGCGCCGCGCCTACCTGCCGGCGGAGCAGGAGCCGGTCCTCTTCGGACTGCACTCCGAGGTGGCCGAGCACTACGGCGTGGACATGAAGGCCCACGAGCCGCACGCAACCACTCTGGACTACCTGGTAGCCGCCGCTGCCGGCTGACTAATCGGCACCTATCGCGGCGCGCTGGAGGCGCGTGGGATTCTAGCTGGTCAGGGGCTTCTCAGCTCTGAGGCCGTAGGCGAGATCGAAAAGGACGGCAACGTCTTGGTGGTGAAGCGCATCCACGTGACCTACCATCTGAAGCTGGCCCCGGACCAGCGGGAGGCGGCCCAGCGAGTTCTCGAATTCCACGCCGACTTCTGCCCGGTTGCCCGCACCCTGCGCGGCTCCGTTGAGATCACCACCTCAGTTGAGATGGAGGACGAAAAGTAGCTGTGAACACGACGGGCGAAAGGGCCGTCCCCGCTGCCTGAGGTCATCTGTGGCCGACGACACTACCTACGAAGGCGAACTGGACGGCGCCGGGCTGTTCCTGGCCATCGTCGTCTCCCGCTTCAACGATTCCATCACCGGTAAGCTTCTGGCCGGTGCGCAGGAGGCGGTTAAACGCTACGGCGTAGGCGAACACGATGTCTTCTGGGTGCCCGGCTCATTCGAGATCCCCGTCGTTGCCAAGCGCCTGGCTGGGAGCGGCCGCTACCATGCAGTCGTCTGCCTGGGCGCCGTCATCCGCCACGAGACCGCCCACTTCGAGTACGTGGCCGGGCAGGCGGCGGAGGGGATCCAGCGGGCGGCCCTGGACACCGGCGTCCCCTGCCTGTTCGGCGTCCTCACCTGCGATAGCGAGGAGCAGGCGCTGGACCGCGCCGGCGGCGTGCACGGCAACAAGGGCTTCGAGGCGGTGGAGGCCGCCGTCCGCGTCGCGAACCTGCTGCGCGGGTTGCGGGCGGACTGATCGCGGTTGGCCGCGTTGAAGAAGCGGTCGGGCTTTCGCGCTCGCTAGAAAGGAGCACGGGAGGAAGATGGGAGCCTTCAGCACAGAGATTCGAATAAACGCACCCAAGGAGAAGGTCTGGGGGGTACTCGCAGACCTGGGCGGCATCTACAAGTGGAACCCCGGCGTGTCCCACTCGCGCTCTACCTCGGAAGCCGGCGGGGGCGAGGGGGCGACCAGGCACTGCGACCTCGCCAACCCCAAGGGTTATCTGGAGGAACGCGCCTTCGATTGGCGGGAGGGGGAAGGCTTCAAGATCGACATCTACGAGAGCAGCTTGCCCATCGAGAGGAACGTCGTCGAGTTCACCCTGAGGGCGGACGGCGACGGCACAATCGTCAGCGTGTCCCCGGACTACCGGTTGA
>JADFRV010000095.1:0-5707 GCA_022561095.1 Chloroflexota bacterium
GCCCAGACGAAGCTGATCGGCACGAGACCGCCGATGCCGTAGGCGGCGCGGTAGAACAGCCAGTAGCCGGTGGCCGCGGCGAGGCCCAGCATGACGCCGAAGGCGGCGAGGACGAGGAGAAGGTTCTGGTTACGCCTCAGGAACGGGAACAGGCCGCGGAATACGCGTCTCACGGCCGCTCCTAGGGCCTGCGGGCCCGCACGCCGGGCACGGGCAGCCGCTCCAGGCACTCTTCGACAACCTGGGCGGTCGTCTGCCCTTTTACGCGCGCCTGGGCGTTGAGGATTATGCGGTGGCCGAGGGCGGGGTAGGCGAGCGCCTTCACATCGTCGGGCTGGACGAAGTCGCGACCGTCGAGGAGGGCCCGCGCCTGGCCGAGGCGCTGGAGGGCGAGAGAGCCGCGGGGCGAGGCGCCCAGGTAGACCGAGTCGTGGTTGCGGGTGGCGTCCGCAAGGGAGACGACGTACTGCTTGACGAGGACGTCAACGTACACTTCCCGAACGGCGGCCTGGAGCGCGAGCACGCTCTCCGCGCCACAGACCTGCTCCAGCTCATGCAGCGGGTGGCTGTGGAGCTGGCGGTCCATCATCGCCACCTCATCGTGGGCGGAGGGGTAGCCCAGCTCCAGGCGGATCAGGAAGCGGTCAAGCTGAGCCTCGGGCAGGGGGAAGGTGCCCTCGTACTCGATCGGGTTCTGGGTAGCCAAAACCATGAAGGGCCGCGGCGTTTCGTGGGTGACCCCGTCGACGGTAATCTGGCGCTCCTCCATCGCCTCGAGCAGCGCCGACTGGGTCTTGGGCGTGGCGCGGTTGATCTCGTCGGCGAGGACGACCTGGGAGAGGAGAGGCCCAGGGCGGTACTGGAAGTCGCTGCTCTTCTGGTCGTAGATGGAGACGCCGGTGATGTCGGTAGGCAGGAGGTCAGGCGTGAACTGGATGCGGCTGAAGGAGCAACCGCTGGAGCGGGCGAGGCTGCGGGCGAGCATCGTCTTGCCCACGCCGGGGACGTCCTCGACCAGGAGGTGGCCGCCGCACATGAGGGTTATAACGGCCAGCTCTACCTGTTCGCGCTTGCCGATGATGACCCGCTCTACGTTATCGACGATGCGTTGTGCTGCCGACCTGGCGTCCACGTCGGGGCAACTCCTACCAGATGAATGAACGTTTGGGCGTTATGGGTGCGGCTCGTGGGCGGGGAAGCCGCCGCCACCTATTCCTTGCAGTCTTATGATTATAGCATCGCATCGGGTGCTCTCCGTCTGGCTTGCCGCTAGTCGTTCACGATAACATGCACTGGATGACGCTCCTACGGTTGCCATTCGCGATTGCGTACCTGGCCGGGCCGGCGCTCCTGCTGGCAGCGGCCTGCAGCGGGGGCGGCGCCGCTCTCCCCACGCCTTCGCCGTCCCCAACCGCTACGCCTATGCCAACGGCAACGCCAACGCCGACACCTGTCCCGACTCCAACGCCCACACCGATACCGAACCCGGCCGTAGACCTGACCATCGCTTACCCCAAGCAGGGCGGCTTTCTCCTGATACGGCTCCTGCACCCGCCGCCGGACGCCGAGGAGACAACGGTACTATTCGCGGGGGAGAGTTACACGCTGTTGGAGGACGGGGACGACCGGCTGGCGGTCATCGGCCTGGCGACGGACTTCCCGGTCGGCGACTACGTTCTGGAGGTGCTGGCGGACGGCGAGCCGATAGGCTCGGTCCCCGTGTCGGTCGTCGCTGGGGGCTACGAGCAGATCACGCTGACGGTGCCCCAGGAGAGCATCGACCTGCTGTCGGACGCGGCGGCGATTGAAGAGGAGCGCAGGCTGGTGGCGGGAGCGTACGCGACGTTCACGCTAGAGCGGCTATGGGCCGGGCCCTGGCTGACGCCGGTGCAGGGGCCGACCTCCAACGCCTTCGGCGTCCAGCGCTCCGTCAACGGCGGCCCGTTCGGCAGCCACGGCGGCACGGACATCGTGGCGGACGGCGGCGCGCCGGTGGTGGCGCCGGCCAGCGGCCGCGTGGTGCTGGCACAGCCGCTGTACCTGCTGGGCAACTCGGTGATCATCGACCACGGCGCGGGGCTGCTCACCGGCTACCATCACATGTCGTCGATAGCGGCCAGCGTCGGCCAGGAGATAGCGAAGGGCGACCTGGTGGGCTACGTGGGGGCGACGGGGTTCGTCAGCGGCGACCACCTGCACTGGGAGGCGCGCGTACACGGGGTGAAGGTAGACCCGCTGCTGCTGACGCTGGCGCCGCTGGAGCCCTAGCCGCCCATCTCTCCCAGCTCGTGCATGACGAGGGCGGCGGCGACGATGCCCGCCGTCTCCGAGCGGAGGATGCGCGGGCCCAGGGAGATAGGGACGCAACCGGCTTCGCGGGCGAGACGAACCTCATCCTCAGCGAAGCCGCCCTCAGGCCCGATGAACACCGAAACGGCGGCTGGCCGGTCCTCAAGCGCCCGTAGATACGATCGCAGGCCCTGAGAGCGCTCGCCTTCCCAGGGGAGGAGCCGGATGCCGGGTCCGCCTGAGGCGGACACGGCATCCTCGAAGAGCGAGGGAGGGTCGATGGCGGGGACGCGGCCGCGGCCGGACTGCTCTGCGGCCTCGGTGACGATACGACGCCAGCGCGCGGCCCGCTGAGTGCCGCCTTCCGTTCTCACCTGGGCGCGGCTGCTCATCAGCGGTACAAACCGGGACACCCCGAGCTCCGTACCCTTCTCCAGAACAAGCTCGAACCGCTGGGGCCGAATCAGCGACTGATACAGCACCAGCTCCAGGGAGGGCTCCGGCGGCGACGGCCGCTCGGCGACGACGGCGGCGGTGGCCGAACGGGGCGAGACGGCGGTGAGCTCCACCTCGTAGTCGCGGCCAGAGCCGTCGGCCAAGACCAAACGTTCGCCGCGCTTAAGGCGGAGGACGGTGGCCAGGCGGCGGGCGAGCTCCGGCGGCAGGTCGACCTCGCGGCTACCGAGAACATCGGGCGGGACGAAGAACCTACGCACGGCCAATCCTGGTGGCCGTAATCGCCCGCCAGACGCCTTCCGCCTCCACCTGATCAACCGTGAGACCGGCCGCAGCCAGGGAACGACCCAGCGCCTCCACCGTGTCCTCCAGAAAGCCGCTGACGATAAGCGTCCCGCTCCGCCTCAGAGCGCCCGCCAGGTTCGCGGCCAACCGTTCGATGGTGAGGCCGCTGATGTTGGCGACGATGAGGTCGAAGCGTTGGCCGCGCACGCCCTCAGGCAGCGTGCCCTCGCGCACCTCTACCTCGCCCTGGACGCCGTTGGCGGCGGCGTTCTCCCGCGCGGCCTTGACGGCCTGGGGGTCGATGTCCAGGGCGAGGACGCGCCCGGCGCCGAGCCTGGCGGCGGCGATGGCGAGGATGCCGGTGCCGGCGCCGAGGTCGAGGACGGCTTCGCGGGGGCGCAGACGGTTCTCAAGCGCCCGCAGGCACATGGCGGTGGTAGGGTGCTGGCCGGTGCCGAACGCCATGCCGGGATCGATCTCGATGACCGCATCGCCGGCCTTGACCTTGTACTTGGCCCAGGAGGGTTTGACGAGCAGGCGCTCTCCGATCCGCTGGGGCTTGAAGTAGCGTTTCCAAGAGTCGCGCCAGCGCTCCTCGCGCAGACGGCGGGCGCGGCGCCAGCGGGGTGGGCTCTCCAGGGGCGCGAAGCGGAGGACGAGGCGCAGGGAGCGCCGAACACGGGCTGAGTCCACGCCGGGCGGCAGATAGCCTTTCACCAGGGCGGGGGCATCGCCGTCCACCACGTCTTCGTCGCCCTGAGGGCGGGTGGCGGGCTCTATGGCGACGCCTCCGGGGCAGTGGGGGCGAAACGTATCGGCGACGGCCTCGGCATCGATGCCGGCCACCTGTACGGCTATCTCCAGCCAGTCCGCCGCGTGGGGCGAAGGCGGCGGCACCGCTCTATCCCAGGGCGTCCTTTATCTTGCCCAGGATGCCCTTCTCCTCGTCGGACACTTCGGTGCCGAAGCTCTCGGCCAGCTCCAAGAGGAGCGCGCGCTGCTCGTCTGTGAGCTCCGTGGGCACGATGACGCCGGCGCGCACCAGGAGATCGCCGCGGCCGCCGCCGTGGAGTCTCGGCACGCCCTTGCCCCTGAGGACGAAGACGCGACCGCTCTGGGTGCCGGCTGGGATCTTGAGGGTGTGTGGCTTGCCGCCCAGAGTGGGGATCTCCGCCTCGCAGCCCAGGGCCGCCTGTGGCAGGTTGAGCTCCAGGTTGTAGACGAGGTCGTCTTCGTCGCGCTGGAAGTGGGGGTGTGACCGTACGCCGATGACTACGTATAGGTGGCCGGGGCCGCCGCCGTTGGCCCCGACATCGCCCTCGCCGGAGAGCCGCATCTGGGAGCCGTCGCTGACGCCGGCCGGTATCTTGACCATCAGCGTGCGGGTCTGGCGCTGGCGGCCGGCGCCTTTGCAGTCCTTGCAACGCTCTTTGATGAGACGGCCTTCGCCGTGACACTGGGGGCAGATGGTGACGTTAACAAACTGTCCGAAGAAGCTGCGGGAGACGCGCCGCACCTGGCCGCTGCCCTCGCAGGAGGGGCAGCGGGTCAGCTGCGAGCCGGGTTCGGCGCGGTTGCCGCCGCAGCGGGAACAGCGCTCGTTGCGGGAGACCTCGATCTCCTTCTCGCAGCCGAAGGCGGCCTCCTCGAAGTCGATCTCGATATCGATGCGCCGGTCGGCGCCGCGCTGGGCGTCGCGGGAGCGGCGGGCGGTGGTGCCGCTGAAGAAGGCGTCGAAGATGTCGCCGAAGCCGCCGAAGTCGAACCCCTCGAACGGCTGCCCGAAGTCGAACCCCTGGAGGCCGGCGTGGCCGTAGCGGTCGTAGGCGGCGCGTTTCTCGGAGTCGGACAGGACCTCGTACGCCTCGCCGACCTCCTTGAAGCGGGCCTCGGCGCCGTCCTCCCGATTGCGGTCGGGGTGGTAGCGCATGGCGAGTTTGCGGAACGCCTTCTTGATCTCCTCCGTAGGGGCGTTCCGCGACACGCCGAGGGTTTCGTAGTAGTCACGCTTGGTCGTTCGTGCCATATCTAGACTATTGTATCTCGCCTGCGCTTCCGGCGTCACCCCGAGCCGGTTTGAGGCGGGAGTTCAGGATAGCGCCTACGGTAGCGACGCTGTAGGGCACGGCGTAGGTCAGCGGTATCTTCCAGGCCAGCGCCATCGAGGCGTCACCCCGAAGGATGATGTTACCCTGGTTGATCGCCACCAGGAGGGTCCCCACGCCAAGGCAGATAAGAAACGACCGAACCATCAGGGGCCCGTGCGTTAGGGCGCAGCGCAGGCAGCGGGAAGAGCTCTCTCCCCGGATCCGCACCTCGTAAACGGCGCTGTTCAGGGAGCGTTGACAGCGTTCGCAGAGCGGCTCAGTAGTATAGATGGCAGATGAGCTTCGGCTGGTATTCATACCAGCCTATAGCGTCGATATCAACAGCACGAGCAGCGCACCAGCGAGGAGGGCCACGCCCAGGGGGGCGCTGAGCCGCCTGCCCCAGGGCAGATTCTTCTCCACCGCCATAACCGTCCCCAGCACCAGCATCCACCCCAAGTTGCCGACGCCGACGGCGAACATCAGCAGCATCAGCGACCAGCAGCAGCCGACGCAGAAGATCCCGTGATGCACGCCCAGCCGGAAGGCCTGCGCCTGCTGGCGGTTGCCCAGCCAGTGCTCCGTGATGA
>JADFRV010000095.1:5717-8452 GCA_022561095.1 Chloroflexota bacterium
CTTGCCGTATTCTTCGACTTGCATCGTCCGCCACATCTTTTCAGACGCGCTACCGCCGAAGGGCTCGGCCGCCTCGATGTTCTGGAACATCGGTTGCAGCATCTGGCCGAGGAACACGGCCTCAAATTCCTCAGCCACCTTTTTGCCCTCCCGAAGAGTCACGGCCCGGTGAACGTTGGGGAGCGACCTTCCGGCGGCGAGCGCATTCGCCGCCTGCATGGAAAACAGGTTTTCGCTCATGCCGTTCATCACATCACCTTGATATCCGCCTGCAGGGCGCCGGCGGCCTTGATTGCCTGCAGGATCGAAATCATGTCGCGGGGACCGACGCCGAGCGCGTTCAGGCCCTCGACCAGCTCGTGCAGGCCGCGGTCGCCGATGTGGGCGACGACGCCGAACATAACCCAAACGCTGAGGTAGCCGGCGATAAGGAGGACCACCAGCCGAGTAGGGTTAGGCCGCTGCCGGGTAATCCGCTGAAACAGCTGCACCAGCGGCAGGCTGGTGGGCAGCATCATGGCGAACGTCATCAACGTCCAGCCAGCGACGAAGACGAGGCCAAACAGTAGAGCATCGCCGTCAAAGCCGATCTCCACGCCGGCGAGCTGCTCGTGGCTAATGAAGCGGCCGTAGGGGGAAAGATCCCAGATCCACAGAGTCAGCCAGGCGAGGACGACGAGCGCCACCAGCAGCGCCGTGAACAGTTTTCGATCGTGTATTCTGGGCCAGATCATGGATACGTTCTCCCTGCCGGCGGCCGACCTCTCGCTAAGCCGCGCGCGGTCGGCCACCGGAGCGCTATGCCAGGGAAACCTCTCGCTCTAGGCAACGAAGCGGAAGCTGCCCTGGATAGCGTTGTGGCCCTGGAGGTCGATGTCCTTCAGGCCGTATTTGGAGGAGTTGCGTTTGTAATTGGACGCCTTAGCTACCCAGGCGGGCGCACCCGGTATGGTCGTGAAGATGCTCTCGCCTAGCGTTGTCACTTCGCCGGTGGGGCCGCGGTAGGGCTCCATATCCGCCTCGGCGATGGAGCCGATCCTGATTTTGCCCTTGCCCTCCACGATCTCGTAGATGATGGGAACGCGCTCGACTGAGACGACTTCGCCTATGAGCGAGGCCACGTCCGCAGCAGGGCCGCCCAGCTTGCCGGTCCATACGTCGATGATGGCCTGGTGCTGCTGATCGCTGGCCCCATCATCCACGAACACGGCGGCCTTCCAGTTGCCCTTGAGGACGTTGCCGGGTATATGAACAAAGAGGGCGAGGGTGCGGCCTGAGACGTCGGTGCCGTTGATGCTGCCGGAATCGATGTGGTAGGCCATTATCGAATCGCACGTGGGGTTGTCCGGGTCCTCACCCACCCAGCAGGGGCAAAGGATCTCGCAAGTGCACACCTCCAGGAGGGTGCCTTCCAACTGGTACGCCATTTCTGACCTCCTTCTGTTCGGAAAAGGTTACCGCAGATGGACGATGGGGCGCTTTCTCGAATCGTCACCTCCCTCTAGATGTCAGGATCGACTCTGTCTATCAACCGCCGCCCGTGACGGCCGCAACGCCGCTAACGTCACGCCGCGCGTATCGAACTCCGCAGCGTCCGACTCGTGCTTCGAGCCGGAGAAGACATCGATCTGCTGACCCCAGCGGATCTCCGCGAAGCCTGTATGGTCTAGCACCCAATCCCACTCTGCTTCCAGCAGAGCACCGGCGATTCAGCCGGACCAGAGATCGATGTCGTCTTTCGCGTCCTGGGGCACCTCCTTCTGGACGATGATGTCGGCGATCTGGAAGCGGCCGCCGGGCTTCAGCACCCGGTGGACCTCCTTCATCACCGCCATCTTGTCCGGGCAGAGGTTGATCACGCCGTTGCTGATCACCACATCGATGGAGCCGGCCTCCGCTGGCAGCTCCTCGGCGTAGCCGTGGCGGGCCTCCACGTTGTCGAGGCCCAGGGCGGCCGCGCCCTCGCGCGTCCTCTCCAGCATCGGCTCCGTCATGTCGACGGCGATCACGCGTCCGGCCCGCCCGACCTGCCGCGCCGCGAACAGCGTATCGAAGCCGGCGCCGCAGCCGATGTCCAGCACCACCTCGCCTTCGGCCAGGCGGCGCATGGAGAACGGGTTGCCCGTGCCGGCGAACGAATCGACGGTGGCTTTCGGCAGCGCGTCCACGTCGGCATCGCTGTAGCCGAGCATCGTCGCCAGGGGACGGCCGGTGTGGAAGTGGAAGCCCTTCTCCGGCGTCAGCGCCACATCCGCGTACTTCGCCTGGATCTGCCCGCGGAGCTCCTCTCGGTCGACCTTCGCTTCGACGACTGGTTGGGTCATGGTCCTCGCCTCTTTTCCGTCCGAATGCCTTCTCGATTCGTCGCTCACGCCTTTGTTGAGCTAACGCCAGCGCAAGTATGGCACAAGCTGCCCCCATTGTCCAGAAGTATATTGAAGACTTTATATTCTTTTCAAGCGATCACTTGCGAAAGAGCATCGACCGTAGTATTCTAACCACGTGAGTCACCGCCCATTCAAGCAACGCCTCTACCCGCAGTTCGCCCGCGTCGGCCAGGCGCTGGCCAGCGAGAAGCGGCTGGAGCTGCCCGATCTGAAGGCGGTCTTTACAACGGCCGAGATGCTTCAGCCTCAATATCGCAAGAGTATCGAGAACCACTTGAAAGTTGCGGTATTCGATCATCTGGGGTGTAATGATGGGGGATTCTTGTCTTATGAGTGCAACCTCCATCA
>JADFRV010000253.1 GCA_022561095.1 Chloroflexota bacterium
CTTCTCGGCGAAGGCCCAGAGAAGGCCGAAGCAGCCGGAGACCATCATGTCGCCGTGGGGTACGGCGAAGTAAGGGTCGAGAACGCTGCCGCGGAGCTTGGCGCGCTGGGGGCCGGTGACGGCGAGGAAGGGGCCGGCTGGCCCTTCGACAAGCTCAGCACGGCGGGGGGGCCATCGGCGTAGTAGACGCCGTGGCCCTTGCTCTTGAACACCTCCTCGTGGCGGAGGGTACCGGCGATGAGGCGCTGGGTGAAGTCGACGAACTGGTCGGCGCTGACCTCGCCGGTGTGGTGCTCGTACAGGGAGCGGATGCGGGTGCCGTGGAGGTGGAAGGCGAGGGCGTGCATGTTGCCGAGGTTGAGGAGGAGCTGCTCCTGGTGGGCGGCGACCTGGGAATCCTGGAGGGCGCCGAGGGCGGCGGCGGGTCCGGTGTCCAGGAAGACGGTGGGCGCGTCGGCGTCCGCGGCGGCGAGGAGGGTGCGGGCGCGGGTGAGGTACTCCGGCAGCTCGTCGGGCAGGTAGGCGAAGGCGCGCAGGTCGTTGCGTTCGGCGACGACGCGGCGGAGGTGGTCGAAGCGGAACAGGCGGTCGGAGTAGCCGGGGGGCGAGGCGCCGTGGTCGAGGCAGCCGAGTGCGAGGCCGTCGAAGCGGGTGTCAACGTCGAAGGCGGAGAAGGCGGTGCGGATCGCGTCCAGATCGAGGTCGCGGAGGGGGATGTGCTCGCCCTGGGCGGCGTCAACCTCGTCCTCGGACAGGAGCGTCACGCCCATGCGCTGGACGTTGTCGAGATCATCGTCGAACGTTTTCGCCGCTTCGGGGGTGGCGAAGGCGGGGAGGCCGGCCTTGACGTGGGCCTCCAGGGCCCAATGGCAGGGGCCGCCGCCGGCGGTGACGCCGGTGAGCACGACGGCGTGGCGCTCGCTGGTGGCGGCGCGGATGCGGCGGGCGGCGATCTGCGTGGCGGAGGGCATGATCATCTGGAGGGCGTTCTCGACAGGCTGGGCGGAATCGAAGAGGAGGATGTCCTGGGTGCCGGTGCCCATATCTACGGCGAGGATGCGCATTACGCTAGATATGATAGCATCGGCGTTCACCTGATGTTTACTTTTGCGGATGTAGCGAGGGGGAGGGGGAGGAGTCTATACAGTGTCGACATAATACGGTAGGGAAAACTTTAAGAATTCATCGGTTGGAGCGACGAAAATGGCACTGGACAGCGATAGACAAGCTGAAGAGAGGTATAGACGTTCAAGAAAGCTGGATGATCGTAACGCTGGGTGGTCTTGGTCGTTTATAATGTGGTACATAGCTTGGGGAGGAGAGGGATCATGAAAAGGACGCTGTTCTTATCGGTGCTCGTCGCGGGGGCGGCGCTGGCACTGGCGGCAGGGTCTGTCCTGGCTGACAAGGGCGGGCCCGAGCACGGCACCGAGCACGGCGTTGCCACCGGCCTTCAGGAAGAGGGCGGGGGCGATGGCGTTGAGGCACAGGATAACGGCGACGACAGCGAGGGCGCGGGGCACATCGCGGAGGTGATCGCGACCAGCTTCGACGCCGACGAGGGCGCCGTGCTGACGCTGCATGAGGCAGGGTTCGGTTTCGGCGCGATCTTCAAGCTTTACCTGCTGGCGGCGGCCGGCGATGAGACGGCGCTGGCGATACTGGCGTCTGGAGAGAAGGGCGACGGTGGCTTCGCCTTCGGTAAGCTGTTCAAGGAGTTGACGGACGAAGTGTCTGTGCTCACGGACGGGGAAGATGGCCTGCCGACGAACCTGGGCAAGGCCGTTTCAGGTTCGAATAAGGACGCCACGGAGGCAACCGGGGCGGGCACCGATGACGGCGACGAGGACGACGGCGATGGGCCGCCGGAGCACGCGCCGGCACACGGCCGAAACAAGGACTAACCGCTAAGAAGTAGAGAGTTGAAGCGGCGGGCGAGAGCCCGCCGCTTCTTCATTTCGGCGTCGATGGGGTTAGGCCGAGATGCGCTCCGCGCCGCCCATGTAGGGCCGCAGGGGTTCCGGGATCAGCACGGAGCCGTCCGGCTGCTGGTAGTTCTCCAGGACGGCGATTAGCGTGCGGGGGAGGGCGAGGCCGGAGCCGTTTAGCGTATGCGGGTGCTCCGGGCGGGAACCCTTCTCCCTGCGGTAGCGGATGTTGGCGCGGCGGGCCTGAAAGTCGGTGCAGTTGGAGCAGGAGGAGACCTCCAGCCACTCGCGGCAGCCGGGGGCCCACATCTCGATGTCGTAGGCCTCGGCGGC
>JADFRV010000096.1 GCA_022561095.1 Chloroflexota bacterium
GCGAAACCTCTCTCCACTACGAGGTCATCTACGGGCTGACCGAGAATCTGTCCCTGACCGCCGAGGTTCCGCACGTAGTGGAGAAACGGGAGGGCGACAACATCACCGATGGCCTGGGAGAAGTCGCACTGCGGGCCAAGTACCAGGTATTTCGCAAGGATACGCTGGGGGCCCAAGATAAGGTGGCCCTCATCTACGGCATGAAGTTCCCCACAGGTAGTGAGGACCGCAACCCGGCTCTGGGCAGCGGCGCACTGGACCACCTGTTTGGATTGAGTCTGGGGCATGAGTCCACGACGTGGTATGGCTTCGCGACCGGGCGGTACGTCCTACGCCCAGAGGCCGGCACCCGCGAGCAGGGGGATCGCGTGCTCGTGGATGTCGCCGTGGGGGTAGGCGTGCTCGTCGACGTCGCCGTCGGTGTCGGCGTGCTCGTGGCGGTAGCAGTCGGTGTAGGCGTGCTCGTGGACGTCGACGTAGCCGTGGGCGTCGCCGTCGGGGTCTCCAAGTCGTAGCAGAACGAGATGTGGCTCAAACCGAAGGGCAGGCCATTACTCGGATTGATCAGCGTTGTCAGGCCCGTGTCGGCGAACGATTCAGAGGGAGGATCATAGACGTAGCGGTTTCCACCGGGACCGCCCTTTACGAAAACGGAGTCGACGCCGATGTTAGACGACCAGTCGAAGGTCGAGCCGGTTACAGTGACCGTGACCGTCAGCAGGCCGTCATTAGAAGTGTGCATAGTGGTACCGCTACCCGGGTTATTCACCTCGAGTACCAACGAGCCCGGCGAGAAAACGGTGCAGTGCACGTTCGTGTCAGGAAACGGTGTGGGGTCTACATCCGTCGCTCGGGCGCTATCGCCCGCTCCGCCGGCCAGCCAGATGAGCGAGGCGATGCCAAGAACAACGGCCACGGCGCCCGCGCGCAGGAGCCAGCGCGTCCCAGTTCCCTCCCTGAGGACGGTCATACAATACTCTCCTTTACGTGCTGTCGTTATGTTCAACAAGGTTGGCCGTTCGTTGTTACAGCCGGAACGGTGTTGCCGGGCAGGATGGCGTTCCGGACTACCCTCCCTGTTTGGGCGCGTCACTATCTGTTCCTTTCTGGCTTAGTGCAGGCCTACGTAGCGTCTCCGTAGAGGTCTAGAGCTGTCTCAGCGCTATGGCCGTTACGGGGATACCTAGCCGGCTCCCCCACGTAGCTGCACACGCAGGGACCGCCTTGGACGCAGCCGTGGCAGCAATAGACGAAGCCCTCCACGGTGAGAGATAGCTTCTCAAGCTGGATATCGCACGAGGCGCACCTTTTGGGCTCGTCCATTTTTTCCGGCGCTTCCCTTTCTGGGACCCCCGAAGGGGGATCGGTCCTTTTTCTCCCTACCCCAACTATGAAGGGTCACCGTTAACACAACGGTGAATTGCTACAGGGCGACGGTTAAGGATTGGTTAACGTCGCGCAAGTAGGTTGGCGCGGGAAAGAGGCTAGGCGACGGCGACGAACTTGTAGCCGACGCCGCGCTCGCTGACGATGCGACCTGTGGTCTCAGGGTCCCCCTCCAGCTTCTGACGGAGGCGTCGGACGTAGACCTTCAAGTAATCGATCTCGTCAGCGTACTCACGCCCCCAGACTTTGGCCAAGAGCGTGTGGTGGGGAAGCACCCGACCGGCGTTGCGGGTCAGGTGGTAGAGAAGGGAGTACTCCGTGGGTGTTAGCCGCACAGCCTGGCCGCGAATGGTCACCGAACGGCTGGCGAAGTCTATACGCAGATCGCCTGACTCGAACACCTCGCCAATGGCGG
Organism: Chloroflexota bacterium; assembly: GCA_022561095.1. Lineage (GTDB taxonomy): Bacteria > Chloroflexota > Dehalococcoidia > SM23-28-2 > RBG-16-64-32 > JADFNQ01. Next base: position 1,802 of record JADFRV010000096.1, read on the forward strand.
GGAGCTGGCTCTCATAGCGACGGAGGACAGCGCGAACGCGGGCCAGCAGCTCGATGTGGCTGAAGGGCTTGGTTATGTAATCGTCTGCGCCCATCTCCAGGCCGCGCACCTTGTCTACCTCGCCGGCACGGGCGGTGAGCATGACGATGGGCACGTCGGAGAAGCGCCGGATCTCCTGGCAGACCTGAAAGCCGTCGGAGTCGGGGAGCATGATGTCAAGGAGGATTATGTCCGGCTTCTCTGCCTCGACAAGGCGCAACCCCTCATCACCGGTGGTGGCCGAAGCGATGTCGGCCTCCGGCCAGCGCAGGCTGAAGCAGAGGTCCACAACCTCAATAACGTCCGGTTCATCGTCGATTATCAGTACCTTCATGGCTGCTCCTAAAGGCGAGCTACGTCAGTGCCTCGTCAACAGTAAAGATTGTTGACCCCCCCATGTTGTTACATAAAATGGCACGTGGACTCACGCCAGTGTGGTGAGCTTCCGCCTCAGCATCTGTACAAGAGGTCAAGCCTGGCGAGAGCATGGCGAGAACGGCCTGGCACACTTATGTCAGACAGAAGAGCGGAAATAGGAGGCGAGGCTAATGTCTACGAAAGTAATTGTTATGGTGTCCGATAGGGATAACGCCAAGCGGGGTGAGATTACCGTTGCGGACAACCCCCGTACGGCAGCGCATCTAGTGGAGACGCTGTTGGAGGCCGGGTTTCAGCAGGGGCAGATCAAGCTGTACAGCGGCGACGAGGCTGAGATGCGCATCAGCTCTCGACCGATAGTCGCGCTGGTGGACGGCCCTTCGACGCCCACGGCTCGGGAGTCGGTAGAGCCCGATGAGACCGCAGAGAAGTCAGCTGACGAAGAGGCCACGCCGTTCGTGAAGAACGGGGTCAGGTTCTCGTCCCTGTTCCGGCCGGCTAATCTAGACGCCGTGAAGGACGGCCGCGCTCCGGCGCCGCGCGGTGCGCGGTAGCCGGGATAGCCTGTATTAATTCGCAGGTAGATCAGCCAGGGCGATCACGAGCCCTCTTCGGCGGCATCTGAGCCCGGGACGGCGTCGCTCGAGTGACCGTTGGAGCGGATGCACACGTGGCCTGTCCGATCGATGGGGAGGCCGCAGAGCGGACAGATGGGCCGCCCCTCAGAGATGATTGCGTCCAACTGCTCAATGAGGGACAGGGACAGATCCAGCGCTAGCTGCAGGCGCAGGACCGGATCATCGCCCTTCTCCAGCTCGCCGATCTGGAGCACGACGTTCCCGCTGGACGCGTCGAATCCGATGCCGATGCTGCCAACCCGAAAGTCATGCTCGGCCGTTTCCGGGAATTCGCGGACCTCCGCCGCTCGCGGCCCTTTCGCGTATCCGACTTGCGACAGCACCTGCCTGAACGCCAGACTGAGCACGCGCAGGTGCTCCTTCTCCAGCCAGAGCGACGCCGACTGCGACGCGGACCCGAGTATGCGCAGGCAGAAGGTGCGCTGGCCGGGATCGCCAAACGACTGGGCGCTGACGGCCCGCGCCACGCCGAAATCAACAGTCATGGTTCGCCCATGGTAGTCCCAGCTTGCGGCAGCGGGCCTCTGCCGCTCGCTCAATCGAGAGTGGCACGCTCGCATTCTAGCAGACGCGCCCGGGCCGAACGTTTTCGGGCGAAGTTCTGCCGCTAGCGGCGCCTCACCACTGGACGAACGTAGGCATGACCACGTGGAGGTAGTCCTCCATGCCGACGGGGCGGACGATCACCCTCGCCGGACGAGGTCCCGTAGGACAAGCATCTTCCAGCGGTCGCCCAGGATATCTAAGGGAAGATTACCCGTGACGTGCAGTCGGTCCCCCGCGAACAGTCAGCTATATGAGGCTAGCCCTTATCGGCGTACTGCTCGGGGTTTGCGTCAAACGCCATCTTGCAGTGGGACGCGCAGAAGTAGTAGGTCTTGCCCTTATACGTCGATGAGCCAACTGCCTTCGCCTCGTCCACTTCCATGCCGCAAACTGGATCCTTAGCCATGATGCCCTCCTTTTGTGCCGGCAAAGCGCTGTAGAATGGTCATGCATATTAGATGACGCGGACGAATCACAGACTTTAAACTACGAAAGTTGCTCCTTATCAGGAACTTCCTACAATTGACTACCCCGAAGCGATAAGCACCCCGAGGTTCATGACGACGCGTTCGGAGATGAGTTTGTCAGTCTTGTCGAAGTTATAAAAGGAGACGAACGGCAGTTCGACGTTGCGGCCCGTGGCTTCAAAGCCTAGGAATTCACCGACATGTTTGCCACACAGGCGTCCCTCGACGATGATTTCGTCGTCTGTGAAATGTTCACTGTCGATATAGTTGTGAAGGTCTTCAAGAGCGCCGTCCGTGCCGGAAAAACCTATACGGACGTGCGCATCACGAATGCTTTGCGGGTCCGTGAACGGGATTCGGTTGTAAAGCATCTCACCGTCGGGTGAGAAGGTCGCCATAATAGCGTTCATGTCGTGGCTGTTCTCAACGTCATAGTGGGCTTTAAGCAGGCCTCTGCGTCGGGCCTTCTCGCTATCTGTAATGGGCATGGGTCATCCTCCTGGTTGTCGATCTCAGCCGTTTTAAGAGCCGGACTCTGTTGGGGATGGTAACAGTTGTTGACTGCCCAGCCAAGAACTACCCTACTGCTGGGCGGGCGCCATCCCTACCTACGTCACCATTGGACGAACATAGGCATGACCACGTGGACGTAGTTCTCCACGCCGACGGGGCGGATGACGCCGGGGCTGGAGGAGGTGCTGGTCTCCAGCGCCACCTGGGAGCAGTCCAGCACCTGCAGGACGTCCTGCAGGTACTTGCTGTTGAAGGCGATCTTGGACTCCTCCCCCTCGATCTTGACGTCCATCTCGCCCCGGTGCTCGCCGATCTCCTCGGCGCGGGCGGAGATGATCATCTTTCCCGGCGCCACGTCCTCGCCCGGCTGGAGCTGAATGCGGACGATGCCGGAGCCGTCGCGGGCGAAGATGGCGGCGATGCGCGTCTCCTGGAGGAACTGCCGCATGTCGATGAGGGCGCGGGTAGTGTAGCTGGAGGGGATGAGCTGGGAGTAGTTGGGGAAGGTGCCCTGGATGAGGGTGGCCACCATCTCCACCGACTTGAGCCGCAGCAGCACCTGGGAACGAGCGCTGTTGACGGCCAGCTCCAACGGATCCTCTTCCTCCGCCAGCAGCCGCATCAGCTCACGCATGGCGCGGGCGGGTATGATCACCTCCACCTTCTCCGGCACGTCCTGGTCCAGGGCCAGCTTATAGACGGCGAGACGGAAGCCATCGGCGGCGGCCAGGGTAAGCTCGGAGTCTTCAAGCAGGGTATGGATGCCGGTGAGCACGGGGCGGGTGTCATCGATGGCGGCGGCGAACTCGACGTGCTCGACGGCGGTGCGCAGCGCCTTGGGATCCAGCTTGAGGCGAAAGCCGTCGTCCACGGAGGGCACCGGCGGGAAGTCCGCGGCGTCCATGCCGGCGACGGAGGCCTCGTTGCGGGCGCAGACGAGGTTGAGCTGACGCCCGCGCGACGACAGCGACAGGTCGATACGCTCGTTGGGGAGGGAGGTGACGAAATCGGTGATCAGACGAGCGGGGACGGTGATCTCGCCCTCCTCCTCAACCTGGGCGCCGATCCAGGCGGTGATGGCGATCTCCAGGTTGGTGGCGACCAGCTTGAGGCGACCTTCGTCGCTGGCGAGAAGGATGTGGGAGGCCTGGGGAAGGGTGCTGCGGGTGCCCACCGCCCTGCCCACGATGGACAGTCCTTTAGCGAGGTTCTCCTGGAGGCAAGATATCTTCATAGCGTCACCTACTTAATCGCTTATACAGAATTGGGGCGCGAGGTCGCACAGTAGTATACCGCCTGCCCTTGGGGTTGACAACATCCGCCGGTCTCTAGCCGATGCGGGCCAGTGATTCTCGCGCCGCCTCGAACGTCTCCCTCAGCTCGTCGTCAGTGTGAGCGAGGGAGACGAACATCGCCTCGAACTGCGAGGGGGGCAGGAAGACGCCGCGAGAGAGCATCTGGCGGAAGAAGGCGGCGTAGCGCCCGGTGTCGGAGCGCCGGGCGGAGGCGAAGTCGGTGACGGGGGTGTCGGTGAAGAACATGGACAGCATGGAGCCGGCGCGGTTGATGCGTGCGGGGGTCTCGGTCTCCTCGGCGGCGCGGCGGAGGCCGTCCTCCAGGAAGATAGCGCCGACCTCCAGGCGCGAGTAGGCGCCCTCATCGGCCAGGGCGCCCAGGGTGGCGATGCCGGCGGCCATGGCGAGGGGGTTGCCGGCCAGGGTGCCCGCCTGGTAGACGGGGCCCTGGGGCGCCACCATCTCCATGATCTCGCGCCGGCCGCCGTAGGCGCCGATGGGCAGACCGCCGCCGATGATCTTCCCCAAGCAGGTCAGGTCCGGCTCAATGCCGAACATCGTCTGGACGCCGCCGTAATGGAGGCGAAAACCGGTGATCACTTCGTCGAAGATAAGGAGCGAGCCGTGCTCACGAGTGAGCTCACGCAGCCGCTGGAGGAAGCCGGGCGCGGGCGGCACGACGCCCATGTTGCCGGCGATCGGCTCCACGATGACGGCGGCGATCTCCTCCGGATGCTCATCGAAAAGGTGGCGGACGGCCTCCTCATCGTTGAAGGGGACGACGAGCGTCTGGGCGGCGTACGATTTGGGGACGCCGGGGCTATCGGGCAGACCCAAGGTGGCCTGGCCGGAGCCGGCCTTGGCCAGCAGGCCGTCGGCGTGGCCGTGGTAGCAACCCTCAAACTTGACGATCCTGTCGCGGCCGGTGAAGGCGCGGGCGAGGCGGAGGGCGGACATCGTAGCCTCCGTGCCGGAGCTGACGAAGCGGAGCATGTCGACGGAGGGGATGGCGTCGCAGATGGTGCGGGCGAGCTCGACCTCCAGCTCAGTGGTGGCGCCGTAGGCGGTGCCGCGTTCGACGGCGCGCGTGAGCACGTCGGTGACGGCGGGATGAGCATGACCGAGGATGAGAGGGCCGAAAGCGGCGACGTAGTCGATGTAGGCGTTGCCGTCGACATCGAACACGCGGGGGCCTTGCCCGTAGGCGATGATGGGCGGCCAACCGCCGACGGCGTTGAAGGCGCGGACGGGGCTGGAGACGCCGCCGGGCATGTAGCGCCGGGCGAGGTCGTGCAATTGGCGGGAGCGGCGGTGGCGCGCGTCGCCTCCGGCAGCCGAATCGTTTGCAGGGGGGGCGTCGGGGAGAAGCAGTGGAAGAAGCTCCATGAGGTTGTGGACGCGGATATCCGGCGGCGGCACCTTGCGAGGACGCCTGGCGCCGACGCGGTTCACCCAGGCGACTTTAAGGCCGGCCTGGCGCGGGCCGAGGAGATCCGGGATAGGGTTGTCGCCGGCGTAGAGGATCCGCGCGGGCTCCAGCTCCAGGCGGCGCACGAGGTGGTGGAAGATGGCGGGATCCGGCTTGATGGCGCCCGCCTGCTCCGAGGTGACAACGGTATCGAAGCTGAGGTTGTTGCGCTGGAGAGCGGCGGTCAGAAAATCGTCGTCGGAGTTGGAGAGGACGGCGAGCCGATAGCGGGAGCGGAGCGCCTCCAGCACCGGGTAGACCTCCGGAAAGGCTGGGGCGGACGCCAGCTTCTCGCGCAGGTATTCGGCAGCGGCCTCTGGGTCGCCACGAAGCTTGAGCTGCTCGAAGACGCGCTTGAACTGGACGGCCCAGGCCTCATCGTAGCGGCGGTAGACCGGCTGGCGGTGGTTCTCGGAGCGGAAGTGGAGGGCGGCGCGGAGGAAGCGGCGCCAGAGGTCGGCGGCGTCGGCGTCCAGCCCCTGGAGGGCACAGATCTCGGCGAAGGTGACGATGAAGTCCGGCTCCGTGAAGTCGAACAGCGTGCCGTAGCCGTCGAAGGCGATGGCCTTAACGTTGTCCGCAGAGAATTTGGCCGCAGATTGACGCAGATTTTTCGCAGATTTTTTCATCTTGAAAGAACGAAGCGCTTGACTTGGACTCGTTGTGACGCAAAGTTAAGGAGGAGGCCCACCTTGATGCCGGTGGCCTTTAGGTAATGAAGGATCTGCGCTTCGTGGGTCCGAGAAAGGCTTTCGGTCGCCTTTATCTCGCAAATGACCTTACCGTCGATAAGAACGTCCGCGTAGCAGACGCCAACTGGGTGCCCCTTGTAGTGGACAGCGATCTCCGCTTGGGAGCTGACGCGAACGCCCCGGTCTTCCAGCTCACGGACAAGGGCCGTCTCGTAGACTTTCTCGAGGAACCCGGGCCCCAGCTCCCGGTGCACCTCGAACGCCGCTCCGATTATCTTTTCGGTGATCTCCCGATGAGGGTATGCGCCATCATTTTTGGGGCCGGGACGGCTCATCTGCGTCCTATCTGCGCTCATCTGCGGCTAACACTTCCTGGGGCGGGGCGGCTAGTCTGTGCCATATCTGTGTCCATCTGTGGCTAAACCATCCGTGGCTACTCTCCCTCCGCGCGGGCGGCCTCCTTGGCGTGGTAGGTGATTATGATGTCCGCGCCGGCGCGCCTGATGGCGGT
>JADFRV010000254.1 GCA_022561095.1 Chloroflexota bacterium
GGCGGCACCGAGGCGAACATCATTCCCGTGGCGGTAGCGGCGATGGCCAACATGCGCGCCCTCTCCACCCGTAACGATGAGCCGGAAAAGGCCTGTCGCCCCTTCGACCTCGACCGCGACGGTTTCGTCTACGGAGAGGGCGCCGCGGCCGCGGTCGTGGAGAGCCTGGAGCACGCGCAGCGTCGCGGTGCCCGCATCTACGCCGAACTGGCTGGAGGCGCCGTTACCAGCGACGCCTACCACGTGACCGCGCCGGAGCCCAGCGGCTACGGCGCGGCGCTGGCGATCACGCGCGCCCTCAAGCGCTCCGGCATCGAGCCGGATGAAGTCGATCTCATCGTCGCCCATGGCACCGGCACGCCCCTCAACGATGCCGCGGAGACGGCGGCGATCAAGAAGGCGTTGGGTGAGCACGCCTACCGGGTCGCCATTACCGCGCCCAAGGCCATGGTCGGGCATCAGCTCGGCGCCGCCGGTGCGGTGTCGGCGATAACGGCCGTGCTCGCCATACATGAGGGGGTCGTGCCGCCGACCATCAACCTGGAGACTCCTGACCCCGAGTGCGACCTTGATTACGTGCCCCAGACCGCGCGGCGGATGCCGGTGCGCACGGCCCTGGCCAACGGGTTCGGCTTCGGGGGTCAGAACGGCGTGATCGCGTTCAGAGGTATCGACGGCGGTGCAGGAAGCGCCGGATAGCCCCCGCCGCTGGTGCTTCGGCTGCGGCGACGCCAACCCCGAGGGTCTGGGCATCCAGTTCCAGATCGAAGGCAAGGGTGTCAGGGGCGAGTTCGAGGCGCGGCAGGCCCATCAGGGCTTCCCCGGCATGGCCCACGGAGGTATCGCCGCCGCCGCTATCGATGAGGCGATGGGCTGGGCGATGTACGCCGCCGGCGCCTGGGCGATGACCGCTCGCCTGGAGGTGAGGTATCGCCGGCCCCTGCCTCTCGGTGAGCCGTTGGAGGTGAGCGCGGAGGTGGTACGCGACCGCGGCCGCTGGCTGGAGGCCGAAGGCCGCCTTTGGGTCGCCGGCGGGCCCCTCGTCGCCGAGGCTAAGGCGCTGTTCATGCGCCTGCCGGCCGATAGGGCGCGCCAGATGGAGGAGTTCTACCTGTCCGGTCGGGTCCCAGCGAACGATGGCTGACGCCGGAGCGGACGGCAAACGGAAACGCCCCTGGGTCTACACGCTCAACCGCGGGCTGGCCCAGCTTGTCCCCCTCTCCTTCGGCTACTGGCTCTCCGTCCCCATCTCCGATATCTTCTACGCTCTCTGGGGCAGTAAGCGGGCGACGGCCCGGCGCAACCACGCCCGAATACTCGGCCGCCCCGTGGACGACCCGCTGGTGGAGCACATGGCGCACCGCACGTTCCGCCACTTCGGCCGCTACATCGTGGAGCTCCTGAGCGTGCAGGGCTGGAGCCTGGACTCCATGCGAGAGCGCATCGAGATCGAGGGCGATGAGCACTTCGACGAGGCCATCGCCTACGGCAGGGGGATCATCTTCACCGGCGCCCATATGGGCAGCATCGAGGTGGCCAGCACGCTGGTCCTCCTCAAGGGGTTCAAGATCACCTCAGTGGCGGAGCGGCTGCCGAAGATGCTCATGGACTGGCTGATCGCTTGCCGCGCCGAGATGGGGGTGGAGCTGCTGCCCGCCGTGGGCTCGGGGATGGCGCTGGTGCGCCGTCTGCGCCGGGGCGAGATGGTGGCCCTGGTCGTGGACTTGGGCATCAGCAACGGCGACGGTCTGAAGGTCCGCTTCTTCGGTCACGAGACGATGTTCCCAATGGGCCCCGCCCGTCTGGCGCGGCTCAGCGGCGCTCCCATCGTCTTCGGATGGGCGGCTCGCAAGCCCGGGGGGCGCTACGTTGCTCACGTGAGCGCGCCCATCCTCTCCAACCGCGACCTCGACCCCGAGGAGGACGCTCGGCAGATCACGCGCCGCATCGTGAGCGAGTTCGAGCAGGCGGTGCGGCGTTACCCTGAGCAGTGGTACGTCTTCCGTGAGATGTGGCCGAAGTAGGAAGACCTGACGCTTACCCGCTGACACATCACACCGTTTCCCTTTCGTCCCCCGCTAGTCGTAGACTGGGAGCAGCCCCGCCCGAACGGTGGACTTACTGCGTCCCCCCTTGTGCGACCGGGCTGAGTACGCATGCTGGCTTACCTGGAAGCGCGGGTCGTTCGTCCGCTGATCGAGAATCAGACTCTGCTGGTCGTCTGCATCACCACCAT
>JADFRV010000097.1 GCA_022561095.1 Chloroflexota bacterium
GCTGGCCCTTCCACTTGCCTTTTGAGTGCCGACAATACGCAGTGAACCTGAACACCCTGGCCGCCGCATTTTCATCAAAATACAATCCCCGCTCGCCGCCAGTTTCAAGATCATTGAACCAGCGTTCGACAGCCAGCTCCACATACTTGCAGGCAATCTGCTTACCTGATCGAACGTCCTCTGCTTCTTGCCTGTCCCGATGAGTGAGGTCAGCGGGATGCACGTGTACCTGAGGAATGCGAGGGCCAGGACGTCCAGCCGGTGGCTCGATCGCGAGGGGTCGATCAGGTAGCTCGCGACCATGGTGTCGAAGGCGAGGCCCTTGGGCCAGAGGTTCTGGCTGCCGGCAGGCACGCCGTTGCGGGCTAGCACCACCTGGTGGAACTTCAGGTTGTGGCCCGCCTTCTCCAGCTTCTCGTCCTCCAGCAGCGGGCCCAGGCGACCGAACACGTCGGCGGCCTCAAGCGAGCCGTCACCGGTATGGGCCAGCGGCACGTAGAACGCCTCGCCCGGCTCCAGGGCGAAGGAGAGGCCAACCAGACGCGCCGTCATCGGCTGGGCACCGGCGGTCTCGCAGGCGAAGGAGAATCCGCCAGAGGCGGACAGCCGCTGCGCCAGCGACACCAGCTCCTCCTCAGTCCGCACGATGTGATAGCGCTCCTGGACGTCCGTTGCCGAGGCCGTCGGGGCGCGGCCGGGCGCTGCAGCCCCGGGTAAGCGCTCGATGAGGCTGCGGAACTCCAGCTCCCGAAACAGCTCCAGCAGGCGCTCCCGATCGTAGTGGGTGGCGAGCTCGGCGGCGTCCAGATCGAGCTTCGCCGGCATCTCCGTGACGATAGTGGCCAGGTGCTTGCCCTGCCGCGCCTGCTCCTCGTGCTGTTTCAGCTTCTCCTGGAGCTTAGGCGGCGTCACCTCATCGATCCGCTCGTACAGCTCCTCGACGGTGCCGAACTGGTCGAGGAGGCGCACAGCGGTCTTATCGCCGACGCCGGGCACGCCGGCGATATTGTCCGATGTATCGCCCTTAAGCGCCTTGAGGTCCGGAATCTGCTCCGGCAGGACGCCGTAGCGCTCCTTGATCTGTTCAGCGGTCTCGTAGACTACGGAGTCGCGCTGGTAGGGGCGGTACATCCATAGGCGCACCCCCGGCCGCACGAGCTGGGCGATATCGCTGTCCAGGCTCACGAGGTACGTCTCTACGCCCTGCTCCGAGGCCTGCGCCGAGAGCGTGCCCAGCAGGTCGTCCGCCTCGAACTCCTCGTCCTCATAGATCGGGAAGCCGAACGTCTCGATCATCTGGCGGCAGCGGCCGAGCTGGCTGCGGAGGTCGTCCGGCATGGCGGCCCGCGTGGCCTTGTACTCCTTCGATATCTTGTGGCGGAAGGTCTCCTCCCCTTTATCCAGGGCGACGATGACATGGGTGGGCTGCAGCTCCTGCATCACATTGAGGAAGGTGCTGGCAAGGCCGTAGACGGCGCTCACGGTCTCGCCGGTGCTACGGATGGTGAGCGGCACGTCCTTCATGCCGTAGAAGGAGCGGTGGATGATGGCGTGGCCATCTATCAGGAGGAGTCGGGGCTTCTTAGGGGGGCTCACGCGGCGATTATAGCATTGCTCCCCGTCCCCGTTTGACCTTTGCGATGCTGCCCCGTATCATCGCGGCGTGGCTGACCTATCCTACGACAGCATCGAGATGAACCGCGAGTACGGCCCCTGGGAGTACCCGTGGCGAGAGCGCATCGAGCGCTACCTGGAGGCGGTGGAGAACGGGTTCTCCTGGCATCGCGAGGCGTCGCCCTGGGGGCCGCCGGTGGCGCCGCCGACGATTCTGGGCAACGCCACACTGCGCTTCATCGACTCTATTGCGCCGATACCGCCGGCGACGCTGCACTCCAGGTTCGAGCTGGAGATCGGCAACGCTCTGCGGCGGGACCGCGAGGTCGTCGGCTACGGGAAGTTCGTCGATAAGTACGAGCGGCGCGGCCGCCGCTGGTGCGTGTTCTCCGTCAGCTGGCGCGACGGCCCCGGCCTGCTGGTCGCCCACGCCACGGTGACGATGGCGTTCCCCGAGCAGGTGGAGACGAAGGACGAGGCGAAGAGGCAGCCGAAGACGAAGCCGCCGAAGGCGGAGCTGAAGCTGGCCACGCGCACGCTCACGCAGGAGAAGATGACCGCCTACTCGGAGGACTCGGCGAACGCTGAGCGGGGCCAGTCCATTCACACCGACCCGGGGCTGGCGAAGAAGGCGGGCTACGCCAACAGCGTAGCCCAGGGTCTGATGTCCGCGGATTACGTCTCTGAGATGATGACGAACCAGTTCGAGAGGGGCTGGCTGCAACAGGGCCACCTATCGCTGGCGTTCGTGCGGCCTGTACTCTGCGGCGATACGCTGACGGCCTGTGCGGCGCTGCGGGAGGGGCTGGACGAAGGCGCGTTCAGCCGCCGCGTGTACGATGTCTGGTGCGTGAACCAGGACGGGGAGACGGTGACGGTAGGGACGGCGAGCGGGGTGGTAGCGGCGGGGTAGGCCCTGCCCTTGCCGTAAACGTTAAAGTCCGCTACAATCCCCTCGCGTTCATCACCATCACCAATCAAGGAGGCCCCAATGGCCAAGCCTACGCTGCGCACAAAGCTCTGCGACATCCTCGGCATCGAATACCCGGTCATCCTGGCCGGCATGGGCGGCGTCTCCCGCCACAAGCTGGTCGCGGCTGTCTCGGAGGCGGGCGGCCTGGGCATCGTCGGCGCGGCGACGATGGGCCCCGACGAGTTGCGTGACGAGATCCGCAAGATCCGTGAGCTGACCGATAAGCCGTTCGGGGTGGACATCCTCCTGCCAGCGATGGCCCCGACCCCCCAGGGCACCAGCACTGCGAGCGGCGGCGGCCGGGGCGAGGGGGATATCCCAAGCAACTGGCGCGACATGCTCCCCGCGCCCCAGCGGGAGTTCGCCGCGAGCCTTCGTAGCAAGTTCGACCTGCCGGACGTAGTGCCGGAGTTCCCCACCCCCTCCGGCCGCCGCGAGCGCACCATATTCGGCCCTGGGTTCAGCCGCTCGCAGATCGACACGATCCTGGAGGAGAAGGTGCCGGTGTTCGCTTCCGGGCTGGGCAACCCGGCGCCGTACGTGGAGGAGTTCCACGCCGCCGGCGCCAAGGTGATCGCCCTGGTGGGAAACGTGAAGAACGCCCGCAGGGTAGCCGAGGGCGGCACCGATGTGGTGGTGGCCCAGGGGGCGGAGGCGGGCGGACACACAGGCCGTGTAGGGACGATGGCGCTGGTGCCGCAGGTGGTGGACGCGGTGGCGCCGAGGCCGGTGCTGGCCGCCGGCGGCATCGGCGACGGGCGCGGCCTGGCCGCCGCCCTCTGCCTGGGCGCCGTCGGCGTGTGGGTCGGCACGGCGTTCCTGGTGTCGCTGGAGGCCGCCTGGGACGACACGCTCAAGCAGCGCATCCTGGACGCCAGCGAGGAGGACACGCGGGTGACGCGTATCTACAGCGGCAAGCCGATGCGCAACATCAACAACCCCCTCATCGAGGCGTGGGAAGAGGGCGGAGTAGGCACGCTGCCCTTCCCGTTCCAGGGCGCGGTGATCCAGGAGGTCACGTTCGCCGCTCAGCAGGCCGGTCGCAAGGAGTTGGGGATGAACCCCGCCGGGCAGATCTCCGGCATGTTGGACGAGCAGCGCCCAGCCAAGGATATCCTGGCGGAGATAGTGGAGCAGGCAGCGGAGATCATCCAGCGCCTGCCGGCCGGCGTACCGGCCGTAACCTCGTAAGCGCGGACAGCCAAGGGCGACGCTTGCCGCTTCAGGAGCCGCGCCCTATCATCAAGCCGGAGCATGGCCATCTCGACGCCTAGTACGTTCGCCTACCGCGGCCGCACGCTCGATCTCGACGGCCGCCGCGTCTTCCTTCGGGAGGCGATCCCGTCCACCCCAACGCCGGAGACGCTTGTCCTTCTCCACGGTTGGGTCGGCACGTCCTCGTGGATGTTCCGTCACATGATGCCTGAGCTGGGCGCCCGCTACCACACGATCGTCCCGGACCTGCCGGGCTTCGGGCGCAGCCGCACGCTGGCCGATATCCCCTCTATAGACGCCTACGCGGAGTTCCTTTACCGCCTCGCAGACGCTCTGGAGATCGACCGCTTTCACCTGGTAGGGGTGTCCGTGGGTGGGACGATCGCTCTCGCCTTCGCTCACCGCTACCCGGAGCGGGTGCAGAAGCTGTGCCTGCAGGGGCCGGTCTACCGCAGCACCGACCTGCCTCAGCGCTTCCGCTTCATGTACGACCTCCTGGGCCGTACCGGCTTGATCGAGATAGTGCCCAAGCTGCCGATCAAGTGGTGGTTCATTGTCCGGCGCCTGGACATGGCGCGCGACACGCGTCACCTGTCCGCCGACGACAGACGGCAAATGGGCCGCGACGCTCTCCGCGTACCCAACGAGACGCTGATAGAGGTAGCGCGGCAGCTCCTGACGCTAGACATGACGGATACGGCACGGCGCATCTGCGTACCCACGCTGGTGCTGGACGGCGCGGACGCGCGGATGGTGCCAGCCAAGGCGTCGCGCCACCTGAGCCGGCTGATCCCCGGCGCCCGCTGCCACATCGTTCCGGACGCCGCCCACAACCTTGCCCTGGAGAAGCCGCGCGAATTCCTGGATCTGCTGCTCCCCTTCCTGGAGGGTGACGCGTAGCCCTGCCTGCCGCGTAGGCAGGCTTGCCCCCGGTACACCGTTCGCTATAATTGGCTCAATCCTGACAAGCTACACGAGGGAGTTGTATGCCTTCTGCTAACGCGCCGGCCGCCCTGGACGACATTCGAGTGCTGGACCTGGCCGGAGAGATAGGTCAGTACTGCACGAAGCTTCTGGCCGACCTCGGGGCTGACGTCATCAAGATCGAGCCGCCCGAAGGTGACCCTGTCCGCGACCTGCCGCCGTTCTACCACGATGAGCCGGGCCCCGATAAGAGCCTGTACTGGCTGAACCTCAACACCAACAAGCGGAGCGCCACGCTGAGCATTGCGGACGCCGAAGGGCGCAAGCTATTCGAGAAGCTGGTCGCCACGGCCGACGTTGTGGTTGAGAGCTTTGAGCCGGGATACCTGGACGGCCTGGGGCTAGGCTACGAAGGGCTGACCCAGATCAAGCCCGAAATCATCCTGACGTCGGTTACGGGATTCGGGCAGACGGGCCCGCACGCTCACTACAAGGCGCCGGACATCGTGGGCGTGGCGATGGGCGGGATCATGTGGCTGGCGGGGGACCCGCAGGACCCGCCGAACGTGCCGCCCTGGCGTCAGGGGTATATCAGCGCCTCTATCCAGGCTGCGGCTGGAACGATGATGGCGATATACCATCGGGACGTTCAAGGCGAAGGCCAGCACGTGGACGTCTCCATGCAGGAGGCGCTGTCGATCGCCCAGGAGAACGCGATGCAGTCATGGGACATGCTGGAGGCGCTGCGAAATCGCAATGGCGAGCGAGGGATGATCCCGATCAACTTCCCGGGCGTCGGCGCCTACGAATGCAGTGACGGCTACGTGTTCGGATACGTGGGGACGCCAGGGGGCGCCGCCTGGACCGAACTGCTGGGGTGGATGATCGAGGAGGGTGCGGCGGAGGACCTGGCTGAGGAGCCCTACTTCGAGTTCTGCAACAACCTGAACCTCCGCTTCCTCCAGGGTCTGTTGCAGGACACGGCGACCCTAGGCCAGAAGATACAGATGCTGAGCCACGTCGAAGAAGTCTTGAAGCGGTTCATAGCGTCCAAGGGGAAGTGGGAGATGTACGAAGGCGGCCAGGGCCGGCGGCTGCTGTTCGGTATCGTAAGCACGCCGGAGGACATCGCCAACAACCCACAGCTTCAGTACAGGAAGTGGCTGACCCCGATCGAGCACCCGGAGCTCCAGGACACGCTCCAATACCCGGGTCCGCCGTACCGGCTGTCGGAGACGCTGTGGGCGATCCGGCGGCGGCCGCCGCTGCTGGGCGAGCACAACAGCGAGATCTACGAAGGGGAGCTGGCTATGCAGCAAGAGGAGCTGAAGCGCCTGAGGGCAGCGGGAGCGATCTAGCCGCTTCTGGAAACGAGGTCAGCTATGGCAGATGTGAAGATGGCTCTGGACGGAGTAAAAGTCGCGGACTTCTCGTGGTTCGGGGCGGGCCCTATCTGCGGCGAGCACCTGGCCACCTACGGCGCCACGGTCGTACGGGTGGAGTCGGAGACCCATGTGGACGGGCTGCGCATGGTGCAGCCGTTCGCGAAGGAGAAGACAGGCTACAACGTGAGCGGGTACTACAACAACTACAACGCCGGGAAGCTGGACCTGACCCTGAACCTGAACACGGAGAAGGGGCGGGAGCTGGCGCGGCGGCTCGTGGCCTGGGCGGACGTATTCCTCACCAACTTCACGCCGCGGGTGATCGAGCGCTGGGGCCTCACCTACGACAAGCTGTCCGCCGTCAACCCTCAGATCATCGCCGCCTACGTGCCGATGCAGGGCTACGAGGGGCCGCACCGGGACTTCCTGGGCTTCGGCGCGATATTGACCCCGATCACCGGCTACAACCACCTGTCCGGCTTTCCGCGACGGCCGCCCATCGGCCTGGGCACCAACTACCCGGATTACGTCATCAATCCCGGCCACACCCTGGTGGCGATCCTGGCGGCGCTGCGCTATCGGCGCAGGACGGGGAAGGGCCAGCACATCGAATGCGCTCAGATCGAGTCCTCGGTCTGTCCGCTGGGGACGGCGATCTTCGACTACACGGTGAACGGACGTGTCCAGGAGCGGGTCGGAAATGGGCTGCCCTACGCGGCACCACACGGCGCCTTCAAGTGCAAGCCGCGAAGCGAGGGCTCCAGCGCGCCGGCAGACGAGCGCTGGATCGCTATCGCCTGCTTCACGGACGGGGAGTGGCAGACGCTGGTGGAGGCGATGGGCAACCCCGATTGGGCGCTGGACAGCAAGTTCGGCAGCCCGGCCGGCCGTAAACAGCATGAGACGGAGCTTGAGCAACAGATAGCGGCTTGGACGGCGGACAAAGACGCCGACGATCTGATGGAGGAGCTTCAGCGAAGAGGCGTGGCGGCGGGCGTGGTCCAGAGCGCGCGGGAGATGCTGGCCGACGAGCACTTGAAGGAGCGCGGCTACTACGTTTACCTGGACCACCCAGAGGCCGGCCGTACGGCCTATGACGGCCCGCCGCTCAAGCTATCGAAGACGCCGGGGAAGCTGCGATCGCCTGCGCCGCTGCTGGGCGAGCACACGGAGTACGTGTGCAAGGAGATACTGGGCCTCTCCGACGAAGAGGTCGCAGACCTGATGGTAGCGGGCGCGCTCCAGTAGGGCCAAAACGCGCTCCAGCAGCCCGATAGTGGTTGACAATAAATCGTATCGGGAGGAAAATCCTTACGGCGGGCAGTGAGGTCGCCCCTCCTCAATGGTACCCCCCTTGGGCAGCGCGGCTTTTCTGTCCGCCTTTTTCGTTGGCAGTTCCGCCCGTGCCGCTTCATCCCTAGTGTAACCATCCATAGAGCGGTTGCGTTGTATATAGTCGTAATCATATCTATCGGAGGTAGCTATGCTTGAAGCCACAGGCGAGAAGTCCATAATCGACCGCATGATCCGTGCGGCCAGGTTGGAGCCTCAACTATACGAAGAGGTGGAGCACGACCAGTCGGCGACCGGCCAGGCGCTGCTCGTCGTAGTCCTGGGAGCGATCGCCGGTGGGATCGGCGCGCTCTCCGGCGGCATCGCCGGTCTCATCTTCGGTATCATCGCAGCCCTCGTTGGCTGGGCGGTCTACGCGTTCATCGCCTACTGGGTGGGCACGAACATCTTCAAGGGGCCGCAGACTGAGGCTACGTGGGGCCAGCTTCTGCGCACTCTCGGATTCGCCAACTCACCCAGGATCCTGCTGGTCCTCGCGATCATTCCAGTTTCCGTCATTAGCGGTCTCGTGGTGCTGGCTGTCTTTATCTGGGTGCTGTTCACCACGGTCATCGCCATCCGTCAGGCGCTGGACTTCGACACGTGGAGAGCCATAGCCACCGCTGTGGTCAGCTTGCTGGCGCAGGTCGTGATCTACTCTGTCGTTTTCGCCATAGTCGTCTAGCCACTCCTGAGAGCGGCCACCGACTGAGGCCACACGGCAGGGGCGGCGGACGCTGCCCGCCGCGGCGGCGCACGGACTGCCCTGTTATACTGCCCCCGTGACCAGCCTCTCTGACTACGG
>JADFRV010000098.1 GCA_022561095.1 Chloroflexota bacterium
GGTCCGGACGCTGACGGCGGCGGAAGCGCTGCGACGAGAGGGGTAGCCGGTGGCCGAACTGTTCTCAGGGTTCGTTGTGGGCTACGCATTCTCGCTGCTATTCACCGCCGTGGCGGCCGTCATGGTGATCGAGGCCCGTAGCGAGGTGCCATACCTGTCGAAGGCGATCGCGCCGAACATTAACGCTGTTCAACTGGCGGTGCCCATCTCCCTCCTGGCCTTCCTTGGCTGGACGCTTGTGGGGTTGGCCCTCGGCGCCGTCTACCACGCTGCGCGGCTCAACCTGGCAGGTGGCGGCCTGGGCAGCCCCAACTGGCCCTTCACCCTAGGCATCTTGCTGGCCACGGTCGCTACTCTGGCCGTCGTCTACTACGCTTGGCGACGGGTACGCTTGCCGGTGCTGCTGACGGCGATGGTTTTTGCGGGGATGTTCGGCTGGGGGATGCCGCACCTGGCGGCGCTGGGGTTGTGAGTACGGCCACAGATAGACACAGATAACTCACAGATAGATTTAAGAGTCTGTGCTTCATCCGCGGTTGCTCGGTGACTCAGGAGATAGCGGTTGAGGCTGAGGGTAGCGCGCGTTACCATGAGGCTAGCTTCACGTTAACGGGAGGGTTTGCCGAACTTCATGCCCGGGACCATCGTCGACATGCACGTGCATACGGTGCGCGGCGCCTCCGATTCCTCGCTCACCCCGGAGGAGCTCATCGAGGAGGCCCAGCGCATCGGGCTCGGCGGTGTGAACATCTCCGAGCACGACCGCGTGTGGGACGTGCGTCAGATCGAGGAGTTCCGCCGGGAGAGCGGGCTGTTCGTCTCGCGGGGGATGGAGGTGTCGACGGACTTGGGTCACATGATCGTGATCGGGTTGGACTCCTACCTGCCGGGGATCCGTCGCGCCGCGGAGCTGCGGCGGGCGGTGGACGAAGCCGGTGGCTTCATGATTGTGGCTCACCCGTTCCGCCACTTCTTCGACCCGATCCACTTCCGTCGTGACGGGCGACCGCCGTTCGAGATGACGCCCGAGGAGGCCGCCGAGCGGATGGCCGTCTTCCGGCTGGTGGACGAGCTGGAGGTCGCCAACGGCGGCTGTACGCCGCGGGAGAACCAGTTCGCACTGCGGCTGGCGCGCGTCCTGGGCAAGCGGGGCATCGGCGCCAGCGACTGTCACTCCACGCAGGGCGTGGGCTACTTCACCACGGCGTTCGAGGAGGAGCTGCGCGATCAAGCTCATATGCTGGCGGAGCTGCGAGCGGGACGCTACCAGGCGTACGAGGGGCTGAACGTGGGTGAGTTCCGCCCCTACGTGGAGCAGCCGCTGCCAACGAAGTAGGGGCACGAATCCCAACTGCTGCTTGACGCCTCAGCCTGAAGAAATCATAATGGTAGCCTCCGCCGAGATCGAGTTGGAGGAGTCTAGCGGGTGGCCTAAGAATTTGCCCTGACTATCCGCGGCCGAGAGAGCGACTGTGAGCGGCGCCGCGGGAGCACGTGCCGGGTTCCAATGAAAGGGGGGCCGCAATGCGTTTCATTTCGCGGATCTGGGGGAAGGTAAAGCGGTCTCCGGCCGCGAAATTCGCTGCATTTCCAATTGCGGGACGACGCGTCACAGGCGGCAAAACTTCGAGAGATTTTGAGCCCGACAATTCGTATTTGGAAGTCAGGATCAGTGAGCAGTTCCTTCGCGACAAGCGAACTTATTGGCGGGACTGGAATCCGCTGACTGTCGCTGCCACTGAACTTATCTATGATGGAAAACGGTCATCATTTCCATTCGTAGTCGGACCGGATCTGTTGAGCGAGGTGCCGGAACTGCAGCGGGGTGACAGCGTGTCGTATAGGAATACGCGGATTCTCGGGCCTACTCCGTACCACGGTGACGACGTTTCGCTTTTCGTCGGGCTTTTTCGACTGAAGACTGGGGACTGGGCGGAAAAGGCGCTGTCGCTCCTCGAGTTGGTCGCCAAGGCGGTAGATACCACTAAGTTGAGCAGCTATGTCAACATCGCGGACCCCCTGATGGACGGCATAGAGAGCTTCCTTGGGATGAAAGAGGTGGAGTTCCGCCTCGGTCAGCGATGGACGCTCGCCGACGCAGAGGCGGTGGGCTCTGATGTCCTGACGCCAGGCTATTTCGTGATTATTGGGCGTAAGAGTACCGAAGTGAAATCGAGTCAGTTCTGGGTGAAGGACGGTCAACTGTTGCATGGCGCAAATAAGTCGGTGTCGAAGCCGTATATGGAGGACGATTATGTCCTATATGAGATTTCGTGTCGTGGTAAGCGCAACGACCACGTAACGTTCGAGTTCGAGAAGAGGTGGCGCGAGGTGCGCAGTCTGATCTGGAAAGGGGAAGAAGGGGCAGCGCGTCGACAATACAGCCAAGTGCTGGCGCTTTTGGGCGAGAGTGCCGATTTTACGCCACGCCATCGGGGGGAACTAGCCTTGCTCTACAAGGCGAAGTTGGAGTATGAATCAGCCCACTACAAGGATGGCCGCGACCCGCAGGTCTCTGTTCCTGAGATCGTAGACAGCTCCTACGCCGCGTCCGCTGAACGAGCTGGTCACATACAGGGCAACGAAGATGCAGTGCGGGTCATGAACCTGAGTCGAAGGCTGTACGACGATCTTGTTGAGCAGGGGCCTGAGACTTTGGTTGCAGCAGATTCCCAAGAGTCGGACTTCCATAAGGCCCTCGACGTGGTCTGGAGGAGCGAGAGCGACTTCGGGCTCATCCATCCTGATAAGGTCGTTGACGCGTTGCGCGATGATGCGGCAGGCCAGCTTCTGGATTTGCCACGCTTGTCTTGATAATCTCGGGAGGCTTATCGCTTTCGAGCATACGTTCTAGTCTGATACGACTGCCGGTGCTACAATAGCGGCAGTTTGAGCCGCACCTACGTTTCCCTGGACCTTGAGACCACCGGTCTCGATCCTCAGTCCGACGCCATTATCGAGATCGGCGCCGTGAAGTTCAGCCGCGACGCGGTTCTGGATCGCTTCTCCACCTTCGTCAACCCTCACCTGCCGATCCCGGAGCGCATACAGATTCTTACCGGCATCCGCGAGGATGATGTCCAGGACGCGCCTCCCCTGGAGGCGGTGGCGGCTGACCTGGAGCGGTTCATCGATGGTTGCGTGCTGGTCGGCAGCAACGTAATCGGCTTCGACGCGCCCGCGCTGGACGCCAAGGGCATACGCCGCGGCGAGGAGATCTACGACACCCACGACCTGGCGACCCTGCTCCTGCCCGGCCTGCCCGAATACGGCCTCGCCGCCCTCGCCAGCCACTTTGAGATCGAGATGCCGGTGCATCATCGCGCCCTGCCCGACGCCGAAACGGCGCGTGACATTTTCCTGGCGCTGGCCGATCGCGCCGCCGCCCTGCCGGCTGACGTCCTCTCGCAGGCTGCCGCCTGGCTGGCCCCTACGGCCTGGCCCTGGCGCAACTTCTTCCGCGAGGCGTGGGAGGAAGTCGCCGCCGAGGGCAGGGCGGGCCGGGCGTTTTCGCTCTCCCGGCCGGAGATCGCGGAGCCGTTGCAACCGAGGGAGCGCCGGCGCCCCATCGATCCGGAGGAGGCGCTGGCCGTGCTCGCCTCGGCCCGCGGCCGCCCGGAGGTGCTGCCGCAGTTCGAAGAGCGGCCGCAACAGCAGGCGGCGCTGCGCGTCGTGGCTCAGGCGCTCAACGAGGAGAACAGGCTGCTGCTGGAGGCTGGCACCGGCACCGGCAAGTCGCTGGCCTACCTGATCCCGGCAGCCGCCTACGCTCTGGCTAACGAGAGCCGCGTCGTCGTCTCCACGGCTACGATTAACCTTCAGGAGCAGCTAATCGGCAAGGACATCCCGACTCTGGAGGCGCTGCTGCCGCCCAACGGCGGCGACTTTCGCGCCTGCGTGCTGAAGGGTCGTCGCAACTACCTCTGTCTGCGCCGTTTCGAGGCGCTGCGTGTCGGCGCCGATCTGAGCGACGACGAGGCGCGCATCGCCTCGCGCATCCTCATCTGGCTCACCCAGACCGAGACCGGCGACCGCTCCGAGCTGCGCCTCTCCCAGGGCGAGGAGCCGATCTGGCGCCGTCTCTGCGCCGAGGGTGCGGAGTGCAGCGCCGATAACAGTCCGTTTGTGGTAGAAGGGACGTGCTTCCTGCAGAGGGCGCGCAAGCGAGCCGAGGCAGCGCATCTGGTGGTGGTGAACCACGCCCTCCTTCTCTCGGATATCGCCTACGGTGGCCGCGTGCTGCCGCCCTACGAGAACGTCATCATCGACGAGGCGCACCATCTGGAGGCCGAGGCCACGCGTCAGTTCGGCTTTAGCGGCGGCGAGCGGGAGATAACGAGCCTGCTGGAGCGCAGCGAGGCGCTTCGGGGGGACGTTCGCGCCGCCCTGCGGGGCAGCGCTGCCGCCCTCGGCCCCGGCGGTCGGCTGGGCGGTATCGCCGAGGCGATCGCTCAAGCGGCCGCGGGTGCCCGCCCACGGGCGGCGGAGATGTCGGCCCAGCTAGGCGGGTTCCTCAAGCAACACGCCGCCGCGGACGCCGGCGGCGGGCAACAGCCTCTCCTCCTCAACCGTGCCATGCGCGTGCAGCCGGACTGGTCGCAGGTGGAGGTCGCCTGGGAGAACCTGCGCCTGGCCCTGAGCAGCGTCACCTCGCTGCTGGAAAAGTTCGCGGAAGCGCTGACGGATGCCTCCGAGCCGGGCCTCGAACTCGTTGTGGCCGAGGTGGGGGCGCTGGTGCAGGAGGCGAAGGAGATCGGTGACGGCCTGGCCGCTGCTATCGAGACTGAGGACCCGCAGAGGGTGGTCTGGCTGGAGCTCGACCGGCGCGACGGCTCACCGCTGGTCGCCTCGGCGCCCCTACGGGTGGACGACGTGCTGCGTCAGCGGCTGTACGAGGGCCAGCGCTCCGTGATCCTCACCGGCGCCACGCTCGCCGTTCAGGGGAGCTTCGACTACGTGCGGGAGCGGCTGGGCATGGAGGATGCCCACGAGATGCTGCTGGACTCCCCGTTCGACTACCGGCACGCGGCGTTGCTGCTGATCCCCAGCGATATGCCGGAGCCCAGCCAGCCGGACTACACGGACGCCATAGCGCGTGCCCTGATCGATCTGGCGCGGGCGGCGGGCGGCCGCGGGCTGGTGCTGTTCACGTCGCACTCGGCGCTGCGGGCCGCCCACGCGCTGACGCGAGATCAGCTTCAGGCGGCCGGCATAGACGTCCTGGCGCAGGGGATCGACGGCTCGCCGCGGCAGCTCGTCAGGGCGCTCAAGTCCAACCCCAGGGCGGTCGTTCTGGGGACGGCCAGCTTCTGGGAGGGGGTGGACATCGCTGGCAAGGCGCTGTCGCTGCTGGTCATCACTCGGCTGCCGTTCAACGTGCCCACGGAGCCGGTGTTCGCCGCCCGCTCCGCCGAGTACGACGACCCGTTCAGCCAGTACGCGGTGCCTCAGGCGGCGCTCCGCTTCAAGCAGGGGTTCGGGCGGCTGATCCGGAGCAAGAGCGATCGTGGTGTGGTGGCGGTGCTGGACCGGCGCATCGTGAGCAAGGCGTACGGGGCGGCGTTCCTGGACACGCTGCCGCCCTGCCGAGTACGCGAGGCCCCCTTGCGTGAGATGGCGGCCCTCACCGCGGGCTGGCTGGGCGGCCGGGATACGCCATCCGTGTGATAATCTCTAAAGCCTGCTGATTCGCCATGCTAGATCACGACCCTGAAGTCGTCCTGCGGACGGTAGGCTTGACCAAGCGCTACGGGCGCCTGACGGCGCTGGCAGACTTGGAGCTGGAGGTCCCTCGCGGGCAGGTCTACGGGTTCCTGGGACCTAACGGGGCGGGCAAGACTACCACCATATCGCTCATCCTGGGCCTCATCGCGCCAAGCGGTGGCCACGCAGAGATGTTCGGCCTGGATACGCGGACACACCTCTCGGAAGCGCTGCGCCGGACGGGGGCGATCCTGGAAGGGCCATCGTTCTACCCGCACCTCTCAGGTCGCGACAACCTCCGCGTTTGGGGAGCGCTGTCCGGCAGCATCGGCGGCAGGAGGCTGGACGAAGTCCTCGAGCTGGTGGGGCTACAGGCGCGTGGACGAGACAAGGTACGCACCTACTCGCTGGGCATGAAGCAGCGGCTGGGCCTGGCTGCCGCTCTCCTCCACGATCCAGACCTGTTGGTGCTAGACGAGCCCACCAACGGGCTCGACCCGGCGGGGATGCGCGAGTTCCGGCAGCTAATCAGAGAGTTGGGTCAGATGGGCAAGACCGTGTTCGTGTCCAGCCATCTCCTGAACGAGGTTGAGCTGATGTGCGACCACGTGGGCATCGTCAAAGGGGGCCGGCTGCTGACCCAGGGCTCGGTTGCGACACTGCTAGGCCGGGGCCAGGCGCTGGAGATGCAGGTGACCGATCCCGAAAAGGCGGTGCAGGTTCTGGAGAGTCTGGACTGGGTGGAGGGAGTCAAACGCCAGGACGACCGTCTGGTAGTGGACGCGCCTAGCGAAAGGGCGGCCGAGCTGAGCCGGGCGCTGGCCGAGCACCAGATATACCTGTCCGTACTGCGGCCTCTTGACAGCAGCTTGGAGGAGTTCTTCTTGGAGGTCACCGGCGAGGAGATGTCCCGATGATGACCATAAGGGCATGGCCAACCTCCGCGATGCTGGCTGCCGAGCTGCTGAAGGTACGCAAACGCTGGATGCCTTATGGTCTTCTCCTGCCCCTGGTGGCGATGCTGGCCCTGCAGACCTTCGCAGCGTACTTTGCCGGTTGGCGAGGCGACCGCGACCTGGACGCGTTGCGAACCGCGGTCTTGCCCTGGTCGTTACCCAGCCTGCTTGACCTTATCCAGTACTTCGGAGCTATTCTATTGGCCATCCTGGCTGCTTCGGCGGTGGGCACCGAGCACGGTTGGGGCACCGTGAGGCAGGCCCTTATCCGGGGCCAGACCCGCAGCCAGTACCTAACGACCAAGCTCCTGGGCATCGCTGTGGTCGGCGCTATCGGCTTCCTGCTCGCCTTCGGTATCGGCCTCGGGTTCTCGGCTATCGTCACGGCTCTGGAAGCCCCTGATCTGCCCGGCGGTCCCTCGACAACCGATGTGCTCCTCATGATTCTACGGGCAGGCTATGGCATCGTCCCGTACGCGTTGCTAGCGTTCTGCCTAGCCGTAGTGGGGCGCTCTACTACTCTGGGGGTGGCGGGCGGTCTGATGTACGTCTTTGTGGAGGGGATCGTCCTGGCCATTTTGGGAGGGATCGGCGGCGCGGCCGCGGATGCGCGCGGCTTCTTTATCGGACACAACGTCAGCGCTCTCCTGGAGGTCAACCGCATCGGCTCTGTTGACTACGTCAGTTTCGCACTCAGGGATCCTACACCGACGGGCCTGCCTGATCCCGCTATCGCTGCGCTGGTACTGGCCTTATACTGCATCGGTTTTCTGACCATCTCCTTCGTGATCTTCCGAAGGCGGGACGTCCAATGAGCCGGCCGTCTCGTAGGGGAAGGCCGGCCGAGGCGGTGAAGTTGGGCTCAAGGCTGACCGGCAGGGGTCAGCGGGTGGCGCTGCGGCCGCTGATAGAAGGGGATCGCGAGGCGGCGACGCGCCGGCTGGAGGAGACGTTGATCGATGCCGACGACAGCCTGCTGGCGATCATCGCTCGTGAAGGCGACAGCGTCTACGGCGTGCTGGCGTACCGGCTGGGCTACCCGGAGCGAGGTTGGCTCAGCGTGAAGGCCGTCGCCGTGGAGCCGGGGTTGAGTGGGCGGGGATACGACACGGAGGCGGTGCGGCTGCTGGAGGGGGAGGTGCTGGAGCGGGGGGTGGCGGGCCGGTTCTGGGCGCCGGTGCGCCACGACGATGGGCTGGGGCTGTATTTCTGGCTGAGGTTAGGGTATCGGCCAGCGGCCGTTAGCCAGAGCCCGTGGCCGGGCGCTGCGCCGCGCGATATGATGGCGCTGGTGCGGCTTCCCACTGCGTGAGCAACGACATGCAAGACATCTTCCGCTACATCGACGAGCACCTGAACGAGTCGATCGCGGGGCTGACGGAGCTGTGCAAGCTACCGACGGTCAGCGCCCAGAACACGGCGATCGAGGAGACGGCGGAGCACGTGTCCGCGCTCCTGCGCGATCTGGGGTTCGAGGCGCAGGTGCTGCCGAAGCAGGGCGGGCATCCGGTCGTCTATGCGGAGCAGCCGGGTCGGTCGGCGCGGACGCTGCTGTTTTACGACCATTACG
>JADFRV010000255.1 GCA_022561095.1 Chloroflexota bacterium
TGGTGCGGCCGGAGTGCATGCCGAGCCGGTCGGTGGCCTCGGCGACGATACGGCGGAGGTCGGCGACGCCGGCGGCGACGGCGGAGACGGGCGCGAAGTGAGACTTGGTGAGGCCGGCGATGATGCGGGCGAGGGTGGTCTTGCCGGAGCCGGGCGGGCCCCAGAGGACCATGGAGGGCACCTCATCGGCCTCAATCGCCTTGCGGAGGAGGCGGCCCTCGCCGACGAGGTGTTCCTGGCCGACGAACTCATCGAGGGTCTGGGGGCGCATGCGAGCGGCGAGCGGGGCCTGGCCGGCGGCGCGGCTGGCGGCGGCCTGGGCGAACATATCGGGGGCTTTCGGACGCTTGCGGGCGGGCATTTCGGGGGTATTATCGCATATACGTTCGTCCTTCGGCATCCGCCTGAGGCGGACTCGCCTTCGGCTCAGGCTCGCAGGGACGGTGGAGGCCTGAAGGCTTCCCCTACATGGCTGTGACCGCAGTCACATTGGCGTCGAGCGATCGCGGCTATAATACTGGCCATGCAGCGGCAAGAGCTCCAGAAGATCGCGGAGGGGCGGGAGGCGGAGATGTTCGCCTGGGAGGAGGGGACGATCCTGAGGCTGCTTCGCGACCCAGAGGCGCAGCAGCGGAACGAGTGGCAGGCGGCGGCGATAGAGGCGGCGGGGTCCAGTGGAGTGAGGGTGCCTGCGGTCTACGGATCGAAGACGGTGATGGGGCGGCCGGGGCTGATCATGGAGCGCATAGAGGGGACGGATCTACTGACGCTGATCGGGAGGCGACCGTGGACGGTGTTCCGGGCGGGCCGGATCAGCGGTGAGGCTCACGCGAAGCTACACGAAGCGAAAGCGCCGGAGACGGTCCCCGACCTGAAGACTAAGCTGAGGGCGCGAATCCAGTCGGCCGGGGTGTTGCCCAAGCAGATCGAGGAGTTCGCGCTGGAGGTCCTGGAAGGACTCCCTGCTGGCGACGCGCTGTGCCACGGCGATTTTCACCCCGGGAACATAATGATGGCGGGGGCGACGCCGGTGCTGATCGACTGGACGGGTGCGATGCGAGGTGATCCCACGGCGGACGTGGCGCGGACGCGGCTGATGCTGCGCATCGGGGAGCCGGCGCCGGGCACGTCGCTGGCGTTGCGGGTGATGGCACGGTTCGGCCGAAGGATATTGGTATCGCTGTACCTGCGCTCGTACCGGCGGCGGCGGCCGCTGGACATGACGGAGGTGGCGCGATGGGAGATCCCCGTCGCCGCGGCGCGACTTGCCGACGGGATCGAGGAGGAGACGCCTAGCCTGATCTCGCTACTGGAAGAGGAGTACGGCAGAACAGGCTAGCAGGTCTCGCCGGGCGGGTGCGGACGGTCAGCGTTCGCGGGCCTGGCCCCACTTCTCCCAGTAGACGACCTTCTCCGTGGGTATGCGGTTGGTAGGGCCGAACTTGCCCACGGGGTAGCCGAGGGGGATGAGGGCCATGGTGTCCACACCATCGGGGACGCCGAGGAGCTGCTTGACCTCGGCCTCATGGCTGCGGTGAAGGGTGGTGATGGTGGTGCCGAGGCCGAGGGCGCGGGCGGCTAGCATGAGGTTCTGGACGGCGGGGTAGATGGAGGCGCCGGACGTGGAGACGGGAGCCACGCCGGAAGTGTTAAATGTGGCGATGATGAGGACGGGTACCTCTGCGAGATGGTTGGCGAGGTGATCGGCGGAGGCGTAGGTCCTGGCGGTAGTGGGGCTGGCCATGGCGGCCTGCTTGACCGGGCCATAGGTCTTGTTCCAGCCATCGAGGTACCACTCGGCGATCTTGGTCTTGGTCTCGTCGTCACGGATGACGATGAAGTTCCAGGGCTGGCGGTTGCCGCCGCTGGGGGCCTTGACAGCGGCGTCGAGCAGCTTCCAGATGAGCTCTTCGGGGACGGGATCGGGCTTGAGGCGGCGCATGGCGCGCTGGCTGTTGATGGCTTCGAATATGTCCACGGGGAACCTCCTTCGTTGGTCAGGTTAGCACAGGGCCGGCTTTGGCCACAGATTGGTACGCCGTTCATGATTCGACAGGCTCCCGCCGGAGCCTGCCTGCCGGCAGGCAGGGCGAACGGGTCGAGGCTGGGGTCTCGACCTACCGGGAGATGGGGTCGTAGAGGGCGCAGCGCCCTGCGCCCCTACAGGGTGAGCGGCGTTGACGGCGGCGGCTC
>JADFRV010000099.1 GCA_022561095.1 Chloroflexota bacterium
GGCTGGGTGCGTCAAGTCCGCCGTGGACACGGGCCAGCTGGAGGCTTGCGTGACGGCGGGGATGGTCACCGAGACGGAGCTGGAGCGGTCGGGGGTGCTCACGCGATCCCTTCACTCCCGGGCCCTCATCGTCAAGCCTCTGGGACAGCGACCGGCCGGCGTGACCAGGCGATGACGCCCGGCGCGGGAGGCCAGCGCAACCGGTCGAGCGCCGGTCTGTCCGGCGGAATGTCGTGGCAACTCACCGCGTCCGACGTCATAGCCTTGGCGATCAACGTCGCACAGAACAGGCGGGACTATCGGGAATTGCGTCCCGACCTGGCGTACTTGCTCGGGGGCTCGGCAACGAAGCCGCGGGGCCGCGGTCAGGGCGGAGACGGGCCGGCATCCGATGCCATCCGCATGATGCTGGAAGAGCTCTACCGGGAGATCCTTCGAGCCAACGGCCTGGGAGCCGCCCGGGCTCCTGCCGAGCGAATGGGGGAGGAGTCTGCGGAGCCGCATAAGCGGCCCCCGCCTTGATCACCTTGTCTCCTTACCCGATTGTTCGGCTTAAGACTGCCAGGCACGGAGAATGTACGCGTCGAGCCGGTGCTGAGCGGGGAATACCTGTCCGAGGGGCTCGCATCGCTTCCAGCGCAAGTTGATGCCTGGATCCAGAAACTGTATAATTCTACCATGGGATTAGTAATGCCGAGGTTCTGGCTTGCAAGTACGCCCTCGCCTGCGCGCCGTTCGCGCGATATTTTAGGGAGGCCATTCTGGCACTCCCTCCCTGCTAACCGCCATTACAGCAGCCACTCAGGCGGTACAGCGCATCCGTGCGCGAGCGGGTCCGCTCAGAGTCAAGTGGCTGGTCGAGGCGCAACCCCCTGCCGCGTTCGCAGGCGAGCGAAGGAGAAGGGGCGGGAGATGGGAGTGGCACACTGGGGGCTCTTGCTCACAGAACCTCCTTCGGGAACTTTTCGTCCCTGCAATATTTCTTCATCCACTCTGCCATCTCGGGGTCTTGTTCGTATGACTCCTCCCACGACATCGCTGGCTTTACCCGGCGGAGCGCGCGATTCTCGGCGTACCACTCGTCCAGGTTGTTAATTATGAATTGCGGAGCTAAGTCGGTGCTGGCCTCCTCCTCACCCGCCTTAATAATCTTCACCATGGCGCCGGCGACCGATGCCATCGCCGTTGCCCGGCGGGGGTCCAGGCGGCCCTCATGGACTTCTTTTATCGCCGTCTCTAACCGGTCGAACGTCGAACGAAGACGGCTCGGCAGGAGCTTCTCCAACCGGGCGGCGTGGGACGAGTTCTCGCCTCCCTTGACCCTTGCCGCCTCGCGCTTGTCCTTGATTGCTGGGTCATGGGCAAAGCAGTAGCCCGACTCCCCCGGTCTGCCGCGGCACGGCTTGCCTGTCTTAGTTGGGGCCGAACAGGTCGGCCTATCAGTCTGATGTAGCTTGGTAATATTATCCATATCGTCTACAACATAGCACCTATTTACCCAGGCTGCAACCTGACTATTTCGGATAGACCGACAGGATCGGCTGGTGTCCTGATGTATCTACGACGACGACGATCAGAGTCTACGGTGCGCGATCTCGCGAGCGGAGGGCTACTCGCAAGCGGAGCGCGAGGTACAGGTGAGAAATCGGTATCTCGTTCGCCTATAATGGATATCCCTATGCACGATCAAACGCTAGGGAACGCTCGGCAGCGCTTGTAGATAACACGTGCGAGAGGAAGCGCCATCCAACCGGGCTCTTTGGGGGCTCGAAAATGCATCCAGTTAGCTCAGGTAGCCCCCCACTCGTATTCATGATCTAAACCACCGAGTACTGGGTGCGCCTTGCCGCAGCCGCGGGCTTGGACAAGCCTCACGGCGCCGCCTATAATAGGCGAAACAGCACAACTATTCGACTATGGACGCACCAGCGCCGCGGATCACCTCCGGCAAGCTCCAGGAAGACGACCTGGCCCTGGACACCACCCTGCGGCCGCGTCGGCTGGAGGAGTTCATCGGCCAGGAGAAGATCAAGGACAACCTGAGCATCAGCATCGCCGCCGCCCAGCAGCGCGGCGAGCCGCTGGACCACCTCCTCCTGTACGGGCCGCCCGGGCTGGGCAAGACCACTCTCGCTCACATCATCGCCCATGAGATGTCGGTCTCTGTCCGCGTCACGTCCGGGCCGGCGATCGAGCGGGCGGGGGACCTGGCGGCGATCCTCACCAACCTGCAGGAGAGCGACATCCTGTTCATCGACGAGGTGCACCGGCTGCCGCGGGCGGCGGAGGAGGTGCTGTACCCGGCGATGGAGGACTTCGCGCTGGATATCGTCCTGGGCCGGGGGCCGGGCGCCCGCAGCGTCCGCCTCTCCGTGCCGCGCTTCACCCTGATCGGCGCCACCACCCGTTACGCGATGCTCAGCCCGCCGTTGCGGGACCGGTTCGGCGCGGTGTACCGGCTCGACTTCTATGACGGGGTGGCGATCGCCGCCATCGTCCGGCGCAGCGCCGGTCTGTTGGGCGTGGCGAGCGAGGACGAGGGGACCGACGAGATAGCGCGACGCTCGCGGGGCACGCCGCGGGTAGTCAACCGCCTGCTGCGCCGCGTGCGCGACTACGCCCAGGTGCGGGCCGAGGGCGTCATCACGTCGGAGGTCGCCCGCGAAGCGCTGGCCCGCCTGGAGATCGACGAGCTGGGCCTGGACGAGGTGGACCACAAGGTGCTGCGGACGATCATCGAGAAGTTCGACGGCGGGCCGGTGGGCATCGAGACGATCGCCGCCTCCATCTCCGAGGAGGCGGACACGATCATGGACGTCTACGAGCCGTACCTGATGCAGGTGGGCTTCCTTCAGCGCACGCCGCGCGGCCGGGTGGCGACGCGGCACGCCTACGGGCACCTGGGGCTGGAGGCCCCGCCGCAGCTCCAGCAGCGGCTGCTGGAGTAGCGCGTGGCCAACCCGTTCGCCCTCAGCCGCTGGTTCCACCGCCTGGGCAACGCCTTCATCGCCCCCTTGTTCCGTCTTGGCCCCATGCCCGCGGGGTTCGCCCTTCTCACAGTCACCGGCCGTAAGACAGGCCGGCTCCGCACTCGGCCCGTCCGTGCCATCCGCCGCGACGATACCCTCTACGCTGTCGCCCTCCTGGGCGAGCGCTCCGACTGGCTGCTCAACGCCCGCGCCAAACCGGAGATCACCGTTAAGCTCGGGTCGCGCCAGTTCGAGGCGCGCGTGCGGGAGCTGTCCGACCCCGCCGAGCTGGACGCCGCCGCCGATCTCTTCGTGCGCGAGATCGTGCCCTTCGATTACGTGGACTACGCCGGCTACCACTGGGGCTTCCCGACTCGCCGAAAGATCGAGGAGGCTCACCGGAAGTGGGTCGCCGAGGGCGTGATGGTAGCGATCGATTTGGAGACAACGGAGTCTAGGTAGTCATGGGGTTATCGGGTAGCCGTATCGTGCGCATCGTCGCCTGGAACATCCGGGCCGGCGGAGGACACCGCGTTGACCGGATAGCCGAGACCATCGAGCGCCTGGGCGCAGACGTTGTCGCCCTGTCCGAATTCCGGGCGACGGCGCCGAGTCGCCGGCTGGCCGAGCTGCTCGAGCAGCTCGGCCTCTCCTATCAGCTGTCAACCGCGGATGCGCGCCGCCCGGCGGCGAATCGGTTGCTGGTGGCGTCCATCTGGCCGCTGCGCAGGGTTGCCCTGCGAAACGCTCCGAAGGAGCCGGGCCGGTGGCTCCTGGCGGAGGTCGCCGCCGTCCGCCCCTTCTCGCTGGGCGCAATGCACGTTCCGAACCGTGTATCCGGTCGGAAGTACCCGTACCACGAAGCGGTCCTCAAGGTCGCCAACGGCTGGCGACGCGGCCCGGCGCTTCTTGTCGGCGACACCAACAGCGGCCGGATCGGCGTCGACGAGGAGGCCGCCGCTTTCAGCAGGCGGGAGGATGAGTGGATGCTGGCCCTGGAAGGCGCTGCCTGGCGCGACGGATTCCGCTATCTGCACGGTGACGCACGTGCCTATACCTGGTACTCGCCTAATGGGCGAAACGGGTTCCGGCTGGATGAGGCGTTCATCAACCGCCGCCTGATATCGCGCCTGCTGGACACGCGCTACGAGTGGGCCGTATCGGCCAGCGGCGATGGGCGGAGAGAGGCCGTCAGCGACCACGCCGCACTCATCGTGGACATCGAGGCGTAACGGTGGAGGATAGCGGTGGCCGGGCCTGTCGCCGGCGGGCTTGCCAGCGTTTTCCACAAAACAGACCGACTATTCCACAAATTTCGTGATTCTACGCCTTGACTCTCACATGCCTTCGTCTGCGATACTCTATGCACCTCGGTAGGCTGCATCGTCCGAGGTACCGGCGCTCTCGGAGTCCCGTTATGCGCACCCTCCCGCGCGGGCACGGACTCGGGAGCGCCCGCACTCATCCATCGTCATCGCTTTAATGCGATGCCGTCTCTTCTCCGGTCATGACAGAACGAAGACGCATCTCATCGAATAGTCCGTACGAGGAGATCATCGGCTTCTCCCGCGCCGTGCGGGTGGGCGATACCGTGTACGTCTCCGGCACCGTGGCCTGGGGGGAGGACGGAAAGCTGGTGGGCGAGGGGGACGTGTACGTGCAGGCGCGTCAGGCGCTGCGCAACATAGAGCGGGCGCTGATTGAGGCGGGCGCCTCGCTGAGCGAGGTGGTGCGAACCCGCATCTACATTACGGACATCGACCGCTGGGAGGAGGCGGCGCGGGCGCACGCGGAGGCGTTCGCGGCCGTGAAGCCGGCGGCGACTATGGTGGAGGTGAGCCGGTTGGCAGAGGCGGCGATGCTGGTGGAGATAGAGGCGGTGGCGGTGGTCTGAGGGCGGGGGTCTGAGGGCGGGGGTGTTAGCCTCCCAACGCCACCCTAAGTATATCTGTCCCGACCACCCAACTTACACCGCAGCGCAGCACGGCATCTATTCGAAAACCAACGTGACGATAGAGTCGTACTATCAGTTAGCTTCACATCCGTTGTGGAGCGTGCTGAGAGGGGATATCATGAGGGTAAAGGTCTTCGCCGTAGGTGCGGCACTGCTTGCGACGGCCCTGCTGGCCGCTTGCGGAGGGTCAGGTGACAGCGGCCCGTCAGAGGACACAGGAGACGACGGGGGTACTCAAGATACTGCCAGCGATGAACCCCTTAGCGACGACGAAAGCGACTTCCTACGCCAAGTGGGTATCGCATTCAGCCAGAGCCAGGCCAATTTCAGCGCTTTCGAGCGAATCCTTAGCCAAGAGCAGGAGAGCGCTGAGGCGTTGCTCAGTGCCCTGAGCGAGGCCGGGGCCGGCACTTCGTTCGACCCCGTTATCGAAGCTCTTGAGGAACTCGAACCACCGGAGCGGTTCCGCGCCGACCACGAAGTCGCGCTGGAGGCTATGCGAGCCGTCGCCGCCGCTGATAGGGAGATAGGGCAAGCGGCGGAAGACGGTGATATCGTCGCTTTTACTGTGGGCAACATGCAGTTGGGTTTGCTCCAGGGCGAACTCGCCCTGGGCGTTTCCCCCGAATACTGCGAAGCACTTTCCAACGACCCGGTAGACAGGCCGCTCTGCGAACGAGACGCGGCCGGAGGCGAGTACGGCCTGGCGCTTCACTCAATCATGAGCCGGTTCGAAGCTGAGTTCTCGCCTCGGGTCGGAGCGCTGACAGGACCGGACACGGGTCTGTTCGCAGCGGTTACGTTCGCGCCTGTCCTCACGGCCGAGGACTACTCCCGCCTGGACGCCGCCGTGGGAGCCGACATCGAGGAAGTGCTGGAAAGGACGCGCCGAGATATTCAGGCGCTGGACGCCCCCGCCGAGTTCCAGGCAGACCACGACCGCCTCCTGCGGTACATCGATGACATGCGGAGTGCTGTTCAGGCGGCGCTTGAAGCGGGAGAGCAGCAGGACTCGATAGGGCGCATGGAGGAGGTGGACCGTGCAAGGATGGTCTTCTGTGGGGTCGCAGATGATTTCTCTCTTGAGTTCGAGTCCATCGTTGAAGTTCACTTCGACGTACCAGACCCTAGGTTCTGCGCCGGGTTGTAGGCGACGAGCGCCGCTCGAGCGCTCCTCCACGGCTATCACGGTGTCCGAGGTGAGGTGGGCCGGCTACGTGCCGGTAGCGCGAATGGTGTAGGATAGGGCCGCCATGGAGCCGCGCATCCAGTACGCCCAGACCAGCGACGGGTGGAGCATTGCGTTCTCGACGTTGGGGGAAGGGATGCCCTTTGTCCACATGCCGTTCCCATTCACCCATCTCCAATTGGATTGGGAAATGCCTGAATTCCGAAGCTGGATTGAGCGGCTAGCAGATAAGAGAATGCTCGTCCGCTATGACGGCAGGGGCACCGGGCTGTCCGACCGCGACGTGACCGATTTCTCGCTCGACGCAGGAGTGCGGGACCTGGAGGCGGTAGTGGCCCGCCTGGGCCTGGAGCGTTTCGCTCTCTTTGCGCTCTGGGAACTTAGGTGGCAGGAGCGGAGCTGATGGAACCGCGCATCCAGTACGCGAAGACGGAAGAGCCGCAGCGACTGTTCGCGGCGCGCCCATGGTCGTGAAACGGCCGCGGCCAAGCGAACGAGCAAGACTAGCTGGCGCTGAAGAAGTAGGCGGCTTCAAGGCGAGGGTGTGCAGGTCTCGTCCTCGTTCTCTCTGCTACACTCCGACCTCCACAGCAGGAGGTGGCGAGCATGGAGGGTGAAGTGTGAGTTTCATCCTGAACATTCTGTTTGGCAAGAAGGCCGATGCTGAGGAACTCGAAGCGCTACGACCGTACCTCAAGTCCGAGTTAGCGCTGGCAGGCAAGCAGACTCGCGCCTCTGAGACTTTCAACTCAGCTGTCGCCGAGCTAGGAATGCGTGTCCTGTCGGGCGAAGCAGACGGACCGACCCGCATTCAGATGGATGAGGCAGCAACGACCTATGAAGCTACTATGCTTCGTGTTCAACAGTTGCACGAGCACGGTGCGATTCATGCGCCCGAGGCGGCAGCGGAGTTTTACACGGCACAGCATCTGGTCTATGGCGATCACCTCGCATGGGCGAGGGCGCAACAGGTCCTGTATCAGTCTCAGGCTGCTCCAGCTGCAGTAGAGACGCTCGCGGATGCGGACGAGCGCCTTCACGCTGACAAACGTCAAGCAGACAAGCTCAGAGCAAAGCTAGTGGGCTACATGGGGATGTCACGTCACGACTTGACCGAAATGATGCGTGAAGCGGGGGCATTCGACGCGTGACACTACGGATGCTTGATCTCGGAGCCGTAGTTGGCAGAAAGAGCTGCGCGGACGATGTCGTTGTGGGCGCGGCGTACTTCTTGCGCCGCTGCGTCGCCGAGCCGCTGGGTGAGCGCGGTGGAGGACTGCATGTCGGTAAAGAGGATGGTATGAGTATCGGCGGCGGTCCGTTGTGGCTGAGCGACAGGCCCGGGTTCGCCTTCGCTGAGGAACTCCCTGACCGCGTCAGCGTAATCTTCGTTGTCCGTGTACCAACCGGGGTTGGTCCCTTCGATCGCGAGGAAGCGAGCATTGGGAATGAGCGACGCGACGGCGCGACCGGCGTCTATGGGAACATTGCGGTCGCCACGGCGGTGGATGACGAGCGTTGGCGCCGCGATCTGGCGCATCTCGGCCACCACTTCCGCCAGCAAAGCGCCCGTTTCTGCTGCGGGATCGATAGGAAACCTATTTCCGGTTCCAACGCGAAGCTTTCGGTCATCCGTCGAAAAAGACATTCCACCATACTCCCCTTATGCCGAACGGGTTCATCGGGAGAAGCCCGACTCGTGAGACCCGGTGCCAAGCATGATGAAAGAGGAAGGAAAAAAGGTGCCTTTCTGGGTCGAAGAAATGGTAAATAGAGAAAGGCGCACATTTTATGATACTACTGGAGGCCAAAAGACCTTCTACCATATCCCTGATAAAGTGGGTAAAACAATAAAAAGTCATGAGAAATCCATCAACCTTTCGATTGAGAAATCTAAGGGGAATGAAATTAAACGGGATTGGAGCGCCAGTCTTATAGACTTGGGTGATGGCGTTCTGAACGTAGAATTTCATAGTATTCTCCAACCAACATTAAATCCTATTGATACATCATTAGCAGACACAATTAATGATGCTTTAGACCTGGTGGA
>JADFRV010000256.1 GCA_022561095.1 Chloroflexota bacterium
CCGGAGGTTGTCGGCGACGGTGAAGCCCTGCTGGTGACGGTGTACGAGGCCGAAGACCCCTCGGTGGTGGAGCGGTTCTACAAGCTGGAGCCGGTCCTGCAGCAGGAGGCACGGGCCCACGGCGTCCTCGTCGCCCCGCACGACCATGAGGCGGTGCCGAAGAACGTGGCGTTCGTGGATATGGACCTGACGTCCTGATGGGAGGAGCACACGATGGCTAAGCTTGACGGCAAGGTGGTGATCGTCACCGGGGCCAGCCGCGGCATCGGCGCCGAGATCGCGAGGCTGTTCGCGGCGGAGGGCGGCAAGGTGATCTGCGCCGCCCGCACGCTGCGAGAGGGCGACCACCCGCTGGAGGGCTCGCTGGAGCGAACGGTGGCGGAC
Source organism: Chloroflexota bacterium (assembly GCA_022561095.1). GTDB lineage: Bacteria > Chloroflexota > Dehalococcoidia > SM23-28-2 > RBG-16-64-32 > JADFNQ01. Next base: position 385 of record JADFRV010000256.1, read on the forward strand.
ATCCAGGCGGCGGGCGGCGAGGCCACACCCGTGGCCGTGAACATCTCCGAGCCAACGGACTGCGAGAAGCTGGTCCAGGCGGCGCGGGACACCTACGGCCCGGTGGACGTGCTGGTCAACAACGCCGCCCTGACGTACTTCGTTCCCGTGAAAGATTACGCCCTCAACCGCTGGCTGCGCTCCTGGGCGGTGAACCTGCACGCGCCGTTCATCCTCAGCCAGCTTGTGCTGGCGGAGATGATCGAGCGCCGGAGCGGCAGCATCGTCAACATCTCCTCCGGCGCCGCCATCGGGCCCGGCCGCGGGCCCTACCCCGAGCCCGAGGGGATCGGCGGCACCTGCTACGGCGCGGAGAAGGCGGCGCTGGAGCGGTTCAGCCAGGGGCTGGCGATGGAGGTGTACCAGTACGGCGTCTCCGTCACCTGCGTCTCCCCCTCGCTGGTGGTGCCCACGCCGGGGACGGTGCACCACCGCCTGGTCACCGGCCTGGACGACCCGAGCGGGGAGCGACCGGAGCTTATGGCGAAGGCGGTGCTGCTGCTGGCGACGGAGCCGCTGGACAAGGTGACCGGCCGCGTGACCTACAGCCAGCTTCTCCTCAAGGAGTACGGCCTGATCGAGGAGGCGAAGGGGATCGGCGTGGACCCGGAGCGGCCGGTCGGCAGCGGCTACAGCCGGATGTAGGGGGCCACAGGCCCCGCTTTGCTTTGACGGATTCCGGCGGCGGCGCTATGATTGCGGCGCGATAGCAAGGAGCCAGCACCATGGAACAGCAGATACGCTTCTGCACCACGTCCGACGGCGTTCGCATCGCCTACGCCACCGTGGGCGAGGGGCCGCCGCTGGTCCGCGTCCTCGGCTGGTGTACGCATCTGGAGTTCGAGCGCACGCTACCCGATTGGGAGCGGTCAATCTGGGGCGCGATGTCACGCAACCACCATTTCGTACGATATGACGGCCGCGGCTTCGGCCTCTCCGACCGCGACATCAAGAGCTTCTCGATCGATGCCAAGGTGCGCGACCTTGAAGCAGTGGTGGATGCTCTGGAGCTGCCGCGCTTCGCTCTCCTCGGCACCTCTGAGGGCGGACCCACCGCCATCACATACGCAGTCCGACATCCAGAGCGTGTGAGCCGGCTCATCCTCTACGGCTCATTCGCCCGGATACCCCCACCGGAGACGGAGGAAGATGAGCAGCTTCTTTCGGCCATGATGATGACCGTCATACCGGGTTGGGGACGGGATACGCCGGAGTTCAGGCAGCTTTGGACGTCCCGGTTCCTGCCGGACGCGGACAGAGACGAGATCCGCTGGTTCAACGAGCTGCAAAAAGTCTCGGCCAAGGGAGAGACGGTTGCAGCGCTCATAGGCTCCGTCGGTCGCGTCGATGTCCGCGAGCTGCTTCCGCAGATCGCGGTCCCGACTCTCGTCATCCATCGCCGCGGCGATATCATCTGCCCCTTCGACATGGGTCGAGAGCTGGCCGCGCTCATACCTGGAGCGCGCCTCGTGCCGCTTGAGGGCAAGAACCACATCCCCCTCCCGAGCGAGCCCGAGATCGAGCAGTTCGCCCAAGCGGTCGAGGAGTTCATGGCGGAAGACGAGAGCGAGACCAAGGCGCCCGCCCCCTCCGGCCTCGTCACCATCCTGTTCACCGACATGGAGGGCTCCACCAGCCTCACCCAGCGCCTCGGCGACGCCGGGGCCCAGGAGCTGCTGCGCGCCCACAACGCCATCGTCCGCGAGGCGCTGAAGACCCGCGACGGCGCCGAGATCAAGCATACCGGC
>JADFRV010000100.1 GCA_022561095.1 Chloroflexota bacterium
CGCAAAGTACTGCAACTCCTCCGCCCTCATCCTCCTCCTCTCCGCCCTCTCCACCCAGCCCATCAACCTCGGCGGCTCCGAGGAGCAGAAGCGCCAGTGGCTGCCCCCCGCCGCCGCGGGCGAGATCAGGGGCGCATTCTGCCTCACCGAACCCAACGCCGGCTCCGACGTCGCCGCTATCGAGTCGCGGGCCCGTCGCGACGGCGACGACTACGTCATCGACGGCGAGAAGGTGTACATCTCCGGCGGCTCCGTAGCCGACTACGTCATCTTCTTCGCTAAGACCGGCGACGACGGCACCCGTGCTGTCTCCGCCTTCGTCGTGCCCACGGACTCCCCCGGCTTCTCGGTGCCCCGCACCGACCGCAAGATGGGCGTCATCGGCGTGCCCACGGCGAACATCGTCCTCCAGGAGTGCCGCGTCTCCGCCGCCAATCGCCTCGGCGAGGACGGACGCGCCTTCCGCACTTCAATGCTTACCCTCAACACCTGCCGCCCCGTGGTGGGCGCCCGCGGCCTCGGCCTGGCCGAGGGCGCCATCGCCTACGCCCTGGACTACGCCCGCGAGCGCAAAACCTTCGGCAAGCCGCTCGTCGACCACCAGGCGATCCAGATGATGCTGGCCGACGCCGCCATCCAGATCGAGGCCGCCCGCCACCTCGTCTACCACGCCGCCTCCCTCGTAGACGCCGGCAAGTACGAACGCCAGGACGCGCCCTACCTCTCCATCGCCAAGACGTTCGCCACGGAGATGTCCATCCGCGTCTCCTCCGATGCGATCCAGATTCTGGGCGCGCAGGGCTACATGAAGGATCACCCGCTGGAGCGCCACTACCGCGACGCCCGTCAGCTCACAATCGTGGAGGGGACGTCCCAGATCCAGCGACTGGTCATCGCTCGCGCGATGATCCAGGGCGAGATCAACTACTGGTAGGCTAGCCCACGCCTGCCGGCTGCACCTGCGGCGGCGGACCGAAGCGGCGCGATACGCTCAGGTACACGCCCACCAGCAAGGCGGTCACCGCCGCCACCAGCAGCACCTCCCGCACCCCTGCCAGCTCCGCCACGCCGCCTATGGCGAACAGCGGCAGCAGCGACAGCGCATCGGAGAGAGCGGTCTGGGTGGCGAACACCCGCGCCTGCTTCCCCTCCGGCGCTTCATGGTTCAGGATCGCCTTCCCCGCAACGCCGACCACGGTCGCCGCGAAGCCCGCCGGGATCGCCAGGATCATCGCCGTTGTGACAACAGATATCGACCCCGCGCCTACCTCCTGCTCCACGAACGCCAGCCTCAGTTCCACGTTGTCAGCGATAAAATCCCGCACGTAGACCACAAGGCCCAGCCCGGCGATAGCCAGCACGTAGATCAGGAACCCCACGGCTGCCACCCTCACCGCCCCGAACCGGCGCGCCAGCGGCGGCGTGAGCGCCAGCGCGACCAGCGCCCCGACGGCCGCCGGCGCCACCAGGAACACGACGTTCTCACCGTCAATGCCCAACACATCCTCAGCGTAGCGCGGGGCCAGCACCGCCAGCGCCCTGGACAGCGTAGCCACCACGGTCAGGTATACCAGCGCCAGGAACGCCTGCCGGCTGGAGCGCAGCACCTTCCAGCCGACCGTGAGGGCGTCCATCAGGCCGCCACGCTCCCGCTGTCCGCCTTCGCCACCAGCGCCTGCCCGCAGCCCCGCCACCTGGGACACGATAAAGGCCGCCGTCAGGAACAGCCCCGCTGACATACCCAGAGAGGCCCTCACGCCGAATATCTTCAGCATGAACGGCGCCAGGGCCACCGCTCCCACCGCCTGCCCCACCATGATCGTGAACAACATCCAGGAGTTGCCGCCGGTCAACTGGTCCCGCCGCACCATCCCCGGCAGCGCCGCCTGCTCAGCCGGCCCGGTGAACTGAATGACGGTGGAATACGCCAGCACCAGGAGTAATACATTCCACACGCTGTCCGCGTAGATGATCATCGCCACCACCAGCCCCGCCCGGAAGACGTATCCCAGGACCAGGAGGGGCCTCCTGGGCAAGATTTCGGCCAGGCCGCCTGCCGGCAGGCCCAGGAAGATGGAGGGCAGGATAAAGGCCGTCACCAGGAGGGTGCTCTGGATGCTGGAACTCGTCTTGTTCACGATCAGGATCAGGAGGGTGAACAGCATCGCGTTCTGGCCGATCTGGCCCACCGCGCGCGACTCCATCAGGCGGCGGAACCGGTGGTTCGCCAGCAGACGGATGTCTTCGGGCTGTACGGTCATGGGTGCAGCTAGAGATCCGGAAGCGGAGGCTCTTCCGGCCTCTCCGCCACATCCTCAGCCGTGAACCGGTAGCCGCGGTACAGCCAGACCAGGACTGACGGAGCGAGGATGGTGGTGGCGATGCTCATGAAGACCACCACCGAGAACATGTCGTCAGTGATGATGCCGATGCCGGCGCCGATGCTGGCGACCACCAGACCCACCTCCCCTCGAGGCACCATCCCCGTGCCGATGATGGCGGCCGAACGAAAGGGCATTCCGGCGGAGGCGAGACCGCCGCCAATGAGCTTCCCCAGGACCGCCAGCCCGGTCACAGCCAGAGCGATCGCCAGTACTGTGGGATCCGTGAACGCCCCCGGGTCCACCTTCGTACCTATTATCACGAAGAAGAACGGCACCAGGAACTCGTAGATCGGCAGCGCCTGCTGCTCCAGGTTGAACCTTTCCTTCGCCTCCGCCAGCATCATCCCCGCCAGGAACGCCCCTATGATCGCCGCCAGGCCGATAATCCCAGCCAGAGCGGACAGGCCCAGCATCACGATCATCGCCACCAGGAAGGGCGCGTTTCGTATCTTCAGCCTCTCCAGGTGGATGCTGTACTGCCGGATCACCCGCGTGCCCACCAGGGCGGCGAACGCCACGAAGGCCACCGCGGCCAGCGCAGTCAGCCCCAGCTCCAGTGCGTCGAAGTCATCGCCACCGAGGCCGACGACCACGGACAGCATCAGCAGCGCCAGGATATCGTCCACCACCGCCGCGCCCAGGATGATCCGCGCCTCGCGAGTGCGGATAGCGCCAATGTCGCCCAGCACCCGAGCCGTGATCCCGATGCTGGTAGCCACCATCGCCGTGGCCACGAACGCCGCCTCGATCTCGAGGTCCTCCGTGCCAATGGGATCTGTTAGCCAGATGAACGCAAAGCCCAAGATGAAGGGGAAGATGATCCCCAGCACCGCCACCATGGCGGCGCGGCCACCGACCTCCAGAAGCTCGCTCAGCCGCGTCTCCAGCCCCACGAAGAAGAGAAGGATGATCACGCCCAGCTCGGCGATGACGTCGAGGACGACTGTGAGGGCTTCCTCGGCCGCCTTCTCGTCGCCACCGAACAGCTCGATCAGAGCGCTATCCGGCAGGCCTATGAGCCCCAGCGCGTGAGGGCCGATGAGCACGCCGGCCAGCACCTCGCCCACGATGGGCGGCTGCCGCAGCCTGGTGAAAAGCTCGCCCGCCACTTTCGCCGCCGCGAACAGGACGAACAGGTCGACGAGGATGCCGGTGATACCTTCCATAGCTTGTTGGCACCAATCCTACCCTTGGCGAGCGCGAGCGTAAACCTGCCCGCCTGTATCAGCCGGAGGCAGACGCGCCTCCGGCGGGGACAAACAGGCGCACCCAGAACGCGGTCGCGTCGTTCTACTGGTAAAATAGGACGATAGCTGTCATGCGCTGGCTCACCGCCCTCCCGCTCCTAATCCTGGTCCTAGTGGTTCTCGTCGTCGTCTCCGCCTGTTCAACCTCAGGCGGAGACTCCGCATCCGAGGCTACGCCTGAGCCCCCCAAGACACCCCTGGAAACCGCGCAGCGCTTCCTCGACTTCTGGCAGGGGCGGGAGTACGGCAAGATGTACGAGCTCCTCTCCGCCGAAGCGCGAGCGACGATCAGCAAAGAGGAGTTCGTGAAGCGCTACAACGACATCGCTGATGAGGCCACAATCACCGGCATCGACTACGAGCTCGGACCCAACGTAGTGGATGACGACACAGAGATACCGGTTAGCGTCACCATTCACACCTCCTTCTTCGACGACATCGACCAGGCGCAAAGGATCATCCTGGTGCGGGAGGAGGTAACGGTCTCGGCTTCGGCCGGCACGACGCCGGAGCGCAGGGAGGAGTGGCACCTGGAGTGGAGTCCCTCCCTTATCTTCGCCGAGCTGGACGACCGCTCCCTGGTCCACTTCTTCACCAACACCCCCCGCCGCGGCTCCATCCTGGACCGCAACGGTAAGGAGCTGGCGGTGGACGCCAGCCTGCCGGTCATCGGCTTCGTGCCAGACCTTATCACCGATAAGGAGGCGCTCATCTCCGGCCTCGCCTCCGCCCTCAGTATGTCTGAGGCCGACGTACGCGCCCAGGTGGAGACTGATCTACCGTCCTACTACTTTATCCCGGTCACCACCTTGTCCTACGGCACCAGCGTCGAGGCGTTGGACAAGTTCTACGCCCTCGCCGACCTGGGAGTGGTGGTGCGGGAGGAGACTCAGCGCATCTACCCCCACGGTGATTCCGCCGCCCACGTCCTGGGTTACATGGCGGAGGTTACCGCTGAACAGCTCGAGGAGTTGGCTGTGAAGGGCTACCGCCCCGGCGACAAACTCGGCGCCTTCGGCCTGGAGGCCCAGCGCGATGAGATCCTGGCCGGCGAACACGGCGGCACTCTAGCCACGATCACCCCCGAAGGCACCATCAGTCGCACCATCGCCGAAAAGCCGGCCCAGGCCGGCAAGGACCTCATCCTTACCCTGGACATCGATATTCAGAAGGCAACGGAGAGCTCACTCGGCGATCGGGTTGGCTCTATCGTCGTCATGGACCCGCGGGACAACGGCGTGCTGGCCCTGGCCTCTTACCCCAGATTCAACCCCCAATCGCTCACCGACGGTCTCAGCAACGAGGAGTACAACAAGCTCGCCAACGATGACCGCCTGCCGTTCCTGCACCGGCCCCTGCTGGCTACCTACCCGCCCGGCTCCACCTTCAAGCCGATCACCATGGCGGCAGGTATGGAGAAGGGCGGTGTCTCCGCCGGCGAGACGTTCCCTTGCGTGCCCGTGTGGGAGGGGCTGGGCGAAGACTTCCCCAAGAACAACTGGCAGACGGTGAACCGCGGCTACCTCACCCCTGCGCAGGGCCTCATGGCGTCCTGCAACCCCGTCTTCTACGAGATCGCCCTTAGGCTGGACCTCATCGATCCCGATATCCTGCCGGAGTTCGCTCGCGGCTTCGGCTTCGGCGAGTTCACCGGCATCAACGGCCTGGACGAGGCCCCCGGCGTAGTGCCCGACGAGCAATGGAAACAGGAGAACCGCGGCGAACCCTGGTACAGCGGCGATAGCGTGAACATGGGGATCGGCCAGGGCTTCGTCCTCGTCACCCCCCTTCAGATCGCCAACGCCTACTCCGCCATCGCCGGCGATGGCGTCTTGCGCAAGCCGCTTCTTGTAAGGAGCATCGCCGAGGCAGGCGGCGCCGCCGCCCAGGAGTTCACGGCTGAGGAGATAGACCCCCTTCCTCTATCCGCCGCCACCCTGGCCGAGATCCGCAACGGCCTCACACTCGTCATTCAGAACCCCGGCGGCACCTCCTACTCGGTTTTTGCCTCCTCCCCTCTGGATGTGGCCGGCAAGTCCGGCACCGCCGAAGACCTCGCCTTCGGCGCTAACCACGTATTCTTCGTCGCCTACGCCAACCGCTCAGCGCCCTCCGCGCTCACCCTGGTCGCGTTGGAAGAAGGCGAGCTGAGCTCGACTGAGGCGGGGCCCAAGGCACGCCAGACCCTGGAGGCGGCACTTCTGGGCTCCTAATGCCCGCGTAGCCCCGCCCTCCGTTGCGGTGCTACAATGTCGCCTAAAGAGGAACCCACCGGCGATGGATATGGATAGCCCCCTTGACCTGCGCGCCGTCTTTGAAGTGATCGACTCGGCGGAGGTGATCACCTTCCGGTTCGTCACCATACCTCATCGCCTCCTGTTCGACGCCCGCCACAACGAGATGGAGGGCCCTCTCCTCCGGCTGGTGCCCCGCGCCGCATCCCGGGAGGAACGGCTCAAGACGATCAAGCAGATGCGCCCCCGCTTCAGGCTGCCGGAGAAGATCAGCAGCGTCTGGTGGCCCAAGCACGTCCACAGCCTGGTGGACTTCGGTGCTTGGGACCGCATCCTGCGGCGCATCGGCTCCTTAGGCTACCCCCAGATCGCCGACCGCGCCGCGGACGTCTTCCGCGAGATGGAGTTCAAGGAACGAGTGGAGGTCTACAACGCCATCACCGGCGCCGGCTATCACGACCTTTGGGTGCGCGCCTGCTAGCCGATGCGGCGCCGCGACTTCGAACGCCTGGTCCTTAAAGCCCTGGAAGAGCTCCCCGACCAGTTCCGCGACGCCCTGGAGAACATCGACATCCAGGTGCGCTGGCGCCCCACTCCGGCCGAGCTGCGACGCGCCGGCGTGCGACGCGGCTCCCTGTTCGGCGTCTACATAGGCGTTCCTCTACCCGAGAGGGGGCACCACTACTCTATGGCCCTGCCCGATACCATCGTCATCTACCAGCACACCCACGAGCGGCATTGCCGCAGCGAAGCCGAGATCGTGAAGCAGGCACGCCAGACCGTCCTCCATGAGATCGGCCACTATCTGGGCATCGACGAAGACCGTCTGCACGAGTTGGGCATCGGCTAAAGGAGGCTCCTTATGGAAGAGACAACCCCGGCTGCGCCGCCGCAGCCGCCCGCCGAGAACCCCTTCTGGACTACCCTGCGCCAACCCCGCGTCGTCCTCATCCTCCTGGCAGTGTGGGCCATCATCGGCGCCCTGACGGAGTTCTTCACCTCCAGCGGACTGTTCGTCGACCTGAACGACCTCGAGTTGGACGGGGCGCTGGGCGGGCGCGCCCTGAGCTGGGAGGCGATCCCCCTGGCGGTTCTGTACCTGTACTGCTCCCGAGACCCGGTGCGCTATCAGCGGGTGTTCTGGCTCGCCCTCATCGAGCAGGCGGCGGCCATCGTGGCCAACGTCTACCACTGGGGCGCTGGCGACTTCAGCTTCGAGAGCGTGCTCATCCCCATCGTGGTGGCCGCGGCGCTGGGCCTGCTGGTGTTCCTGCACCTGTTCCAGCCCAGGGAGCCGGAGGGAGTGACACCCCCGCCAAGCCCCAGCGCGGTATAAGGCCGGAGGAAGCGAGCGAATCCTTGTAGCGGAGGCCTTCAGGCCTCCACCCCCCCTGGCAAATCGGTTGACATCTTCCGGGCGAAGCGTAAACTTTAGCTACTCGCAGTGTTCTAACGAGAGAGGGATGCAGCATTGCGAAGGCGGCTCACTGCAACCATCGTTATCGGCATAGCGGCGGCCCTGGCCCTCGCCGTGATTTGGTGGCTGCCCGGCCCCTCCACGACCGGGTCCGGCCCAGGCGAGGCGATCGTGGTGGTGGAATTGGCTCAACCCGATTCAATGGGAATCGTGACCGTGGCGTTTGACGAGTCGCCCTACGAACCGCCGGCCGAGGGCGTCGCTCCGCACGGTCAGGCGTTGGCGTTCGCGATGCACCCCGGCGACTTCGGGGACGCGGCGGACGACGGATATTACTACTAGTGTGTTATTGTGGCCGATCATGCGGGATCGGGAAACGCGGACCGGGCGTCAGGCCTTCGCAGTGCCGACCGTCCCCCCGCGGCCCCGCCCCGCAACCCGGCGCTGAATCAGGACCCGACCCATGACACGTTCGAGAATCTGGATTCCAATCGTACTCCTCTCCGCCGCTCCGCTGTCGGCTCAGTCCGGACTGCACACGGACCGGCTCAGCGATTCGGCGGCGCAGGCGTTCGACCGACGCGTCGAGCAACTCAGCATCCAGGCCAAGACGACGTAACGTGGCCACGGGGCCTCTCAGCATTCTGGCATAAATATCTCTGGATTGGGCAGGTACCCGATCTTTATGGAACACACATTGATAGAACAACTGGTTGGAATCCAAATAGGTGGCGCCTCCACCGATTCGCCGGCGAATAATCAAAAGATTGCGCCGGGCACATT
>JADFRV010000101.1 GCA_022561095.1 Chloroflexota bacterium
CCTCCGCCTAGTCCCGTCTAACGAGAATAATCAGGAGTAATATACCCAAGAGTAGGCCAGCGCTGCTGCCGAGCAGCGTGGCGGCAAGGCTGATATTTCTTTGGGCAGTCAGAACAGCGCCAACGAAGATGACCGCCGACACGCCTAGGATCGCCAGCGCTGTTTCCTGCCGAGGAAGGCCTGTCAGAGCGAGCCACGCCAATGTGGTGAATAGCAACGCTCCCAGGAGCGACCAACGAGCAAGCGCCACAGATCGCCCAGCTAAGCTTATCACGCTTTGGAATGTGCGCATTCTGCACCCTCACCCCATCGACCGCTCCGCCCACTCCTGGGCCGAGGGCACGCCGGCCAGGCCGGTCGCGCAGAGGACGGCGCGCAGGATGGCGCGCTCCACGGCCCGGGCCGCCAGGGCGCCGAGCTGGAGCACGTCCACTGGGCTGTCCACGGCGCCGGTGGCCAGGGCGAATATCGTGTCGCCGTCTACGGGGGTGTGGGCAGGCCGGATCGCCCGCGCCAGGCCGGTCTGGGCCATCACCGCCAGCCGATAGCAGTCGGACTTCGATAGGGCGGCGTCCGTGGCCACCACTCCTATGGTGCTGTTGGGCTCGGCGGCGAACGGCGACAGCGGCGGTCGCGAGCGGATGACATCCAGTGTATCGGCGAAGCGCCCGTCGTCGCCGCGCGGCCCGGCGACGGTGCGGCCGCTATCGGGGTCCACTACCTCGCCGAAGCTATTGACGGCGACCAGCGCGCCCACGCTAGCGCCATCCGCGGTGGTCTCGCGGGCGCTGCCGATGCCGCCCTTGAGCGCCCGCTCCATCGCCATGGCTTTGGCTACTGTGGCACCCGTGCCCGCGCCGACGCTGCCCTCCGCGGGCGGCGCGTCGGAGGCGGCCTCGCAGGCGGCGTAGCCGGCGGCGGCGTCCGGGCGCACGTCCGAGCGGCCCAGCGACAGATCGATCAGCACCGCGCCCACGACGATGGGCACGACGCCTGTGGGCACAGGGAACCCCTTGCCGCGCTCCTCCAGCCAGCGCATCACGCCCGTCGCCGCGTCCAGGCCGAAGGCGCTGCCGCCGGTAAGCAGGACGGCGTGGACACGCTCAACCAGGCTCCCCGGCCGCAGCAGGTCTGTCTCGCGGGTGCCGGGGGCGCCGCCGCGCACGTCCGCGGACGCCACGGCTCCTTCGGGGTAGAGGATGACGGTGCAGCCGGTCGCGGCCTCCGCATCTGTCCAGTGACCGACGCGGAGGCCGGAGATAGAAGTAATTGTGTCGTTCTGGGCTGGGTTCAAGAGAACCACCACTTATTCACGGAGATGGTAACATGATATGCGGGACGCTTGTTATAATAGACGCGGGAGAGTGGATTGGGACGTTTTTCATCTAGAAGCTCGGGAACGCTCAGTCGCCTGCGTAGGGGGCTATTCCTGGGCCTTGGCGTGGCGCTGTTCGCGGCAGGGGCGACCCTGCTAGGCATCGGCCTAGTCGACTACTTCGACGACACAGCCTCCGCGCCCGCGCTGTCCAGCACCGACGACGAGAAGCTACCGGTCGCCATCCCCTACGATTACCCGAGGCCTTCGACGCCGGAGCCGGAGCCGACGCCGACGCCGGAGCCCGCTGCGGTCGCCGTTCCCCTACGCCTTATGATCGACCGGCTTGGTGTGGACGCGCCGGTGGACGTATATGCACTAGACGAGAATGGGGTGCCTGAGGTGCCGGTAGCTGACGATGCCGGCGAGGTAGTGGCCTGGTACGACTTCTCGTCCAAGCCCGGGGGCGGCAGCAACGCCGTGTTCGCCGCGCACGTCACCTGGAATCGCGCTCCCGCCGTGTTCTCAGACCTGAATAATTTGCAGGCAGGGGACGTTGTCCGCCTGGTATCCGACGACGGCACTGAGTACACGTACGAGGTGTTCGCCAACTTCGACGTGGACCCGTATGACACCGAATCACTCAAGGTCATGGCCCCCACTGAGACGGACACCGTCACTCTGATCACCTGCGGCGGCACCTGGATTCCGGACCCCAGCGAGCAGTTCGGGGGAGATTACACCACCCGCACGATCGTGCAGGCGAAGCTGATGCAATCCAGCGTGACGGCGATAAGCGACAGCTAATCGGAATAGCGCGGAACGCCTGGGCCCCCGTCACTCCGGGGGCCTCTTAGTTCGGGGGCCAGAGTCTATCAGTCGTAGTTTTCGCGCTGTAGGGCTACGGACATGCCCATGCCGCCGCCCATGCAGAGCGTGACCAGCCCCCACTCGGCGTCACGGCGGTTCATCTCGTAGGCGATAGTGCCGATGAGCCGGCCGCCGGTGGCGCCCAGCGGGTGCCCGAGGGCGACGGCGCCGCCGTTGGGGTTGACCTTGTCCCAGTCCCAGCCCAGCTCTTGACCGACGGCGAGGACCTGACAGGCGAACGCCTCGTTGATCTCGATGAGGTCGAAGTCGCCGATGGACATGCCGGTGCGCTGAAGGAGCTTCTGGGTGGCCGGCGCCGGGCCGATACCCATGATCGTCGGGTCCACGCCGATGGTGGCAGCGTGCTTCACGGTGGCCAGCGGCTTCAGCCCCTTCTCCTTCGCCGCCTCTTTCTCCATAAGAAGCACCAGGGAGGCGCCGTCCGTGCGGGGGCAGGAGTTGCCCGCCGTCACCAGGCCGTCCTGGCGGAAGGAAGGCTTGAGCGACGCCAGCTTTTCGAGCGAGGTGTCCGCGCGGGGGCACTGGTCCGTGTCCACGGTGGTGGCGGTACCGTCCGAGTAGTTGATAGTGATCGCCTCAATCTCTTCGGCGAAGAGCCCCTCGTCGCGGGCGCGGACGGCCTTGCGGTGGCTATCAAGGGCGAACTGGTCGGCGTCCTCGCGGGAGACGCTGCGCTCCTGCGCCAGCTTCTCGGCGGTCATACCCATGTCCATGATCCAGGGCTCCGTAACCTCGTACCAGCGCTTGGTCCACTCGGGCTTCTTCTCGTCGGGCCAGGAGGTGGGGAGCATCTCCTTGGCCATCACCTCGGCTGTCTGTAGCTGACCCAGGTTGCGCTCGTCCCCGGGGGAGATCGGCTGCACGCGGTCCATCGTCTCGATGCCGCCGGCGAGGATGACGTCCGACATATCGCACTTGATAGCGAACGCGCCCTGGGCGACGGCCTGGAGCGAGGAGCCGCACTGTTTGTTCATATCCGTGGCGGAGATGGTGAAGGGCAAGCCGGCCTCGAACAGGTAGTGGCGCGACCGGGTGAGCATGCCGGCGATGCCCACGGAGCCCATGAGCAGCTCGTCCACCTCCTCAGCGGGCAGCTTGTTGCGCTCCAGGACTGACTTGAGCAGGGGGGTGACCAGCTCCACGTGGGTTATATCGCGGAACACGCCCCGCTGTCCGGCGCGGCCGAAGGGCGTACGTACCATATCAACGACGACTGCTTCTCGCATGGGGCCTCCTCACGTCTACGGTAACGATAGGCAGCGCTAGCTTATCACAGGGCTATAAGTGAGCACAGATGGCTCTCCAGGCCCCGTTCGCAGAGCCATCCTCCACCGGCAGCCAGTCTTTACCGATCCTTAACTTACTGCGGCCATTCCTCTACCGGCGTGTTCACCTACGCCTGTAACAATGAAGGCGGTAGCGGGCGGCGGAAGTTGCCGGACAGACACCGCCCATAAGAGCTGCCAGACGAAGCCCAAAAGGGAGGGGTTCAATATGAAGTGGCTGCTTAACCGCATCCGCCGTCAGAAGCACCAGCAGCGGGAGACAGACGAAGAGCGGGCGGCGAGGGAGGCAGCGCCGCCGGATTCCACGCAGCCTCGCTTTATGCTCCTCGTCCACGACGCGTCGGCGCCAGCTTCATACCAGCTCCAGACGTTCGAGGACGCATCGTCGGCGGAGGAGTTCATCCAGTTCTGGTATCCGCCCAGAACCGAGCACGGCGTTCTCGCCTTCTGGGCTATGCACCGAAAGCCGGTGCGATGGCCGAGTTCGAGCGAGGAGCGACCGGCCGAGGTGGTGATCCTGATCCGCGATGAAGAGCGGCGCGACATCGTCTACCCGTACTCGCTGCCGGACATGGAGCTGGCGCGGTCGTGGGTAATGAATGAGGCCGCCAGAGGGCTGGACCTGCGCCTTGTGCTGATGTACTGGGCGGTGCCGGCGAAGATCGGCAGGAACCGCTGGGGCCACGTGCGCATCACGCCGGCCGAGCCTCCTTCCGCACGCCGCCCCGCACTGTTGCGATCGTCAACCGTAATCGTCAGCAAGGACGAGAGCCCCAGGGGAGAGCCGGATTCCGCATCGGAACCAACGCCTGAGCCCAGGCATTCGCTGAAGGGGGCAGATGACGCTGCGGACAGCGGCCGCAGCGACGAGGCCGCGACCGAACGGCCGGCCGAGGCCAAGGAGCGTCCGACGTCAGCGGAGATTGCCGAGAGGATGATCTCGGAGGTTCTCGGGAAAGGCGACAGGCCAGCTAGGCGAGGGCGCTGGGAGCAGCGGGACGGGCCGTTCCGGGGCTTCGGTTCGCCACGGGGCAGGTTCTAGGGGCGGTATGACAACACCCCGACCTACATTCTGAGGCGACCGCCCTCTCTAGCCTGACGGCTACCTCTGGCAGCGCGGGCAGTAGTGGGCGCTGCGCCGCCGATCTTGATCCGCTAGATGGGCGTTCCGCAGGCGTAGCAGGGCTCGTCCGTACGACGGAACAGCTTAGCTAAGGCTGCCCACGAAAGAGTCTTTACCATCCGTCAACCTTTGTCAGCGTTTCGTTAACCGCTTCTTTTACCTGAGCCTGCGAAAATCGAGGTTGACAGTGTTGGTTCCCGGGCGGTGATGGCGCCCGGTGAAAGGGACAGGCAGATGGAAAAGGCAACCGCGACAAAAACGTCTGAAGGCTGGCGACAGACCTGGAGAGCTATCACCGACAAGGTGAGCCAGCGCTCCAAGGACACCCGCGATCAGCCGATGCCGACCTTGCGGGAGAGGCGTCAAGAGGTGCACGCCGAGTCTTTCGAGGGCTTCGGCTCGCCGCCAGGCAAGTTCTAGGGACTGGCTGACAACACCCCAGCCTGAAGCCAGGGGTGTGCAGCCCTGTCGGGGTCTGAAGACCCCGACCTACATTGCTGAGTCGACCGTCATCTCCAGCCTAACGGCTACCTCTGGCAGCGAGGGCAGTAGTGGGTGCTACGACCACCGACCTTTATCCGCCTGATCGCCGTGCCGCAGACGTAGCAGGGCTCGCCCGTGCGACGGAACACCTTCACTCGTAGCTGGTGCATCCCCTGCTCGCCCTCCGCGTCGACGTAGTCGCGGAAGCTGGAGCCGCGGTTGCCCAGCGCCTCCACCAGCACCTTACGGATCGCCCAGTGAAGCCGCTCCGCCGCCACCCGCGAGAGCCGCCTGGCGGCCTTCGCGGGGCGGATCCTGGCCTCGAACAGCGACTCGTCTGCGTAGATGTTGCCGATACCGGCGATGGCGCGCTGGTCCATGAGCACGCTCTTCACAGGCGCCGCCCGTTTCGCCAGCAGCCGCCGCATCTCCTGGGGGTCGAACGCCTCGCCCAGCGGCTCCGGCCCCAGCTTACCGACGACCGACGATTCGTCCTCTACGAGCCACATCGTCCCCAGCTTGCGCAGGTCCACGTAGCAGAGCTCGCCGCCGTCGTCCAGGCGGAAGCGGGCGCGCAGGAAGCGCTCATCCCGGCAGCCGTTGCGGGCGCCGTCCGCCTTAGGCGGAGGCAGGTGGATGAGGCCGCCGGTCATGCGCAGGTGGACGATCCAGGTGAGGCCGCCAGCGAGCCGCAGCAGAAGATACTTGCCCCGCCGGTCCAGCTCCTCGATGGTGCGTCCGGCGAGACGGCGACAGAACGACTCCGGCGTCTCGTCCTGCACCAGCCTGGGGGCGTCCGGCGACACCCAGGCCTCCACAACCGTGCGTCCGATGATGCGGGACGTCAGGTCCCGGCGTATCGTCTCTACTTCGGGGAGCTCAGGCATCGGTACCCCCTGTCACCCTACGCCCTTCGGCAACCCTTTGGCGAGCTCAGGACATGGCTCAGGACGAGCGGGAAAGCTACGCCCCCAGCTCCCCCACATCCTCATCGCCGTACTCCATCTCGCCCCAATTCTTCCCCACCTTGGTGTCGATCTTCAGCGGCACCTTCATCTTCATCGACTTCGGCATTATGTCGACTGCGAGCGACCTGACCTCCTCCAGCTCCTCGCCGGGGCACTCGAACATCAGCTCATCGTGGATCTGGAGGGTCATCAGGCTGCGGAGCTTGCGGCGCTGCATCTCGGCGTCGATGCGGTTCATAGCGATCTTGATGATGTCGGCGGCGGTGCCCTGCACCGGCATGTTGATCGCGGCCCGCTCCGCCGCCTGGCGGACGTTGTGGTTGCCGGAGTTGATCTCCGGCAGGTAGCGACGCCGCCCGAACAGCGTCTCCGCGTAGCCCTGCCCGCGCACGCTCTGCACCGTCTCCTCCACGTAGCGCTTGATGCCGGGGTACTTATCGAAGTAGGTCTGGATGAACTCCGCCGCCTCCTCCCTCGGTATCTTCTCCCGCAGCGAGAGGCCGTGGGCGCTGAGGCCGTACAGCACGCCGAAGTTGAACACCTTGGCGCGCCGCCTCATCAACGGCGTGACCTCGCCCAACGACACGCCGAACACCTGCGAGGCGGTAGCGGCGTGGATGTCCTCGTCGCGCTCGAACGCCTGCAGCAGCGCCGGGTCCTCCGTGATGTGGGCCATGATGCGCAGCTCGATCTGCGAGTAGTCCGCCGAGAGCAGGTAGGGGTCGGGCCCCACGTCGCGGGCGACGAACGCGCGCCGCACCTGCTCGCCCAGGGCCGTGCGCACGGGGATGTTCTGGAGGTTGGGGTTGATGGACGAGAGCCGGCCGGTGGCGGAGCCCACGTAATCGATCCGATAGGTGATGTCGAAGTGGCTGGCCACGTCGTAGTCACCGCTGGGCAGTTCGATCAGCCTGGTGTGTCCGGGGCTGGGCAGACCGAAGCCGGTCCCTGCGGTGACACTTAGTTGGTCGAAGTCCGGGTGGTTGAGGACCTCGCCGAACATCAGGAACATGTCCGTGTCGAACTCCTGGATCGGGTCGCCCGGCGTGCGCGGCCCGGTGTGAACTTCAACCGACGCCTGCATAAGCACCGTAGTCGCCAGTCCGAGGGTGCTGGTAATGTTCAGTTCCAGGGTGGACTTGAAGCAATCTCGGTTGCCGCCGAGTGCTCCGCCGGAAGTGCTCAGGTCCTCACACAGGCCCGGCGGCGGTGGAACCGTGCACACGCCTGGATCGGCGCCCGGCTGGCTGTGGCAAATGAAGTCCTTGTGGATGGCGGCCAGCTCGACCGTCGCGCCGATGGGCAGACCGTCGAGTATCTGGTGCACTTCGTCGGGGCTCAGATAGTCGCAGCCTATTGGCGGCAGCTCGATCGTCCCCGAGGTGCCAACCTCTGGAATAACGCAGGGTGCGCCGCCACCCCGGGCACCGCCGCCAAGCTGGACGTGGCATTCGGTGGCAGGTCCGCACTTGCAGTCGATCACCGTGGTTACGCCCGTGAGCGGGTCGTAGTTGACGCACCTCGGTTTGCAGGTGTCGGTAGGCGTCGGACAGGTGTTCGGTTCGCAGCCCGCACCGAGCGGGTCGGGCTGGCATTGTGGCTGCGATGCGCATTCACATATGTTCAGCGTATCGTTCGGCGTG
This sequence comes from Chloroflexota bacterium, assembly GCA_022561095.1. Taxonomy (GTDB): domain Bacteria; phylum Chloroflexota; class Dehalococcoidia; order SM23-28-2; family RBG-16-64-32; genus JADFNQ01. Next base: position 7,710 of record JADFRV010000101.1, read on the forward strand.
CAAAGCAGTCCGCTGGTGCAGAAGCCCGCGCAGGTCGGCCATGGGCTCTGTGAGCACGGCCACGGCGGACACTCACAAATGCCCTGAACGAAGTTCGGCATGCAGTGGGCACCGTTGGTGCAGATCCCGCCACAGTCCGGGAAGAGGCTCGTAGCGCACGGCCCGCCGCCGGTCTGCGGACAGTCACAGCTCACCTCCACGCCCAGCGGAATCTCCGATGCTTTCTTACTGGTCGCGCCAGTCGGGGACCCGTTGTAGAAGAGTTGACAGACTTCCGGCGGAGGACAGGGGCCCGGACAGGAGAGGAGGAAGTCGACCGGGGGCGAGCCAATAGGGTCGA
>JADFRV010000257.1 GCA_022561095.1 Chloroflexota bacterium
GTCACCTCTACTCGCGTATAACCGTCGTCAGTCTCGGTGAGGGTGGCGCTTCCCGTCACGCCGTTTCCCTCGACCTCCGATAGCGTCGCCGAGAGCGATCCTGCGCCGTCTCCGCCACCACCGTCATCGTCGTCATCATCGTCGCAGGCTACGGCGGCTACGGCTAGGATGGCGGTCAGCAATCCGATCCCGAGAAGAAGCCATTTCGTTCGCATGGGTGCCCGCCCTTTCTGATTGTCGTGCCACTTCCTGGAATTCTCGCCGTATGCCCTTGTAGTGTCAACCCCGCAACGCGGCCTCAAGACTGCTCGCCTGTATCGACTCGTGCTGCGTATCAGACGCGCCATCGGTATAATGTGCGGTGAAGCAAATCCCCAGTCATCGAAGGGGCGGGTATGAAGTATCGCAAGCTCGGCAATACTGAACTAGACCTCTCCGCCGTCGGCTTCGGCGTGTGGACGGTGAGCACCAGCTGGTGGGGGATCAGCGACGAGCAGCAGGGCATCGACCTTCTGCGCCGGGCGTACGACCTGGGCGTCACGTTCTTCGATACGGCGGACACCTACGGCGACGGCAGGGGGGAGACGATACTGGCCGAAGCGCTGGGACATGTGCGAGACAAGATCGTCATCGGCACCAAGTTCGGCTACGACTTCTACAACTACGGCCGCGAGCGCAGCGGCCACAAGGAGCTTCCCCAGGACTTCTCCCCCGCCTTCGTGCGGCGGGCCTGTGAGGAGAGCCTGCAGCGGCTGGGCACCGACTACATCGACCTGTACCAGCTTCACAACCCGCGCCTTTGGGCCATTGAGAGCGATGAGCTGTTCGAGACGCTGGAGGAGCTGAAGGGGGAGGGGAAGGTGCGCCACTACAGCGCGGCCCTGGGACCCGACATCGGCTGGGAAGAGGAAGGGATGGCGGCCATGCGTCAGCGCCGGCTGCCCAGCCTCCAGATCATCTACAGCATCCTGGAGCAGGACCCCGCCCGCAATTTCTTCCCGGTGGCCGACGAATGTGACACCGGGCTGCTGGCCCGGGTGCCCCACGCCTCGGGCATGCTGGACGGAACTTACAGGCCGGGGATGGTCTTCGACTCCTCGGACCACCGCAGCCACCGCAAGCAGGAGTGGCTGGAGACCAGCCTGAGCAAGGTGTCGCAGCTGGACTTTCTCTACCAGCAGGACAGCGGGCGCACCATCGGCCAGGCGGCGATGCAGTTCGTGCTGGCGCAGCCTAGGGTGACCTGCGTGCTGCCCAACATGCTCAACGAGACACAGCTAAAGGAGTTCATAGACGCTCCTGACACGCCGCCGCTGACCGAAGACGAGCTCTCCCGAATAGCCGATCTGTACGATCATGACTTCTACCTGGAGGAGACCGCGGCCCCCACGGGCTAGGGTTGAGGGCGGGTTCAATGGGCAGATCGGGCCGAGAGGGAGACGAGCCCACCCGACGGCAGGTGGTGAAGTTTACCTTCTATCGTGTCGACCCGGCCTGGCGCAGCCTGCCGCGGCAGCGGCGGGAGAAGGCGAAGGGCGAGCTGTGCCGCGCCGTGGAGTCGTTCGGTGACCGCCTCCTAATCCGCAGCTACAGCCTGATGGGGATGCGCGGCGACGCCGACTTCATGCTATGGGAGGTCGGTGACCGGCTGGAGGGGATACAGGAGCTGGCCACAGCCGTGTTCAGCACCGCCATGGGGCCGCATCTATCGGTGCCTTACTCCTATCTGGCGATGACGCGCCGCTCCATCTACGTCTCGCCCGAGGAGGGCGGGCCCCCCAGCCACACGGTACTCAGCCCCGGCGATGCCAAGTACCTGTTCGTCTACCCGTTTGTCAAGACGCGGGCCTGGTACAAGCTCTCCAAGGATGAGCGCCAGCGAATGATGGACGAGCACATCGGCATCGGCCGCAAGTATCCGTCGGTGAAGCTGAACACCACCTACTCCTACGGACTGGACGACCAGGAGTTCGTTGTCGCCTTCGAGACGGATGAGCCGGCCGACTTTCTGGACCTGGTGATGGAGCTGCGGGAGACGGAGGCGAGCTCCTACACCCTCAGCGATACGCCTATCTTCAGCTGTATTGCTATGGGCCTGCGGGAGGCGCTGGACAGCCTGGGCGCCAGCGGCGACACGGCGCCTCCAAGCGCCGG
>JADFRV010000258.1 GCA_022561095.1 Chloroflexota bacterium
GGAAGTGGCCGGTGGCCACGTCGACGTTAGCTTTGCCGGGCAGCCGGCCGATAATCGGGTGCCCAGCGGGGGGGCCGGGACGCAGGCCGGCCCAGGCGCTAGCTACCTCAGCGTAGCGCAGCGCCGGCGCCATCGCCGCCGCCATCCGCTGCAGTCCGGCCAGTCCGCGGCGGGTGGTCCTGGGGCGGAAGCCAACGTCCTCCACCGTGGCTCCGGCGTAGAGGAAGCCACCGGCCTTGGGTACCAGGTAGCCTTCGTGTCCCCAGATGATGTGCCGCACCGCCCTAGAGCGGTAGGCCAGCATCTGGCCGCGCATGGGACGTGTTGGCACGTCCACGTCCAGCTTGAGGCCCAGGCGCCGCGTCCAGGGCCCGGCGGCCAAGACTACGTGATCGGCGGCGATAATATCGCCATCGCTCGTTCGCACGGCCGCCACGCGCGAGTCAGAGACCAGGAAGCGTGACACGGCGGCCCCCTGCCTGAGTAGCGCGCCGCGGGAAGCAGCCACGCGGGCCAGGGCCTGCGTGAGCAGACCGGGGTTGACCTGGTGCTCCCGCGGCGAATAGGCGGCGCCCAGCACACTGTCCGATAGGGCGGGTTCCAACCGGCGCAAGGGCTCGCCCTCCACCCACTCGAGACTTGGCCCCGACCGCCGCTGCCTGCGGCCGAGGTCCCGCAGCGCCTCGGCCCAGCCCTCCGTCTGGGCCGGCAGGAGGATGCCGGAGGCGATGTACTGGACGTCGATGCCCATCTCGTTCTGGAGAGCGTCAACCAGAGATGGGTACAGCCCCAGACCGGCCAGACCGAGGTCGCGCAAGGGTCCCCAAGGCAGCGGTTTGCCCCGCTTGACGGCAACCTGGGCGTCCTCTCGCAGAAGGTAGATCGCGGGCGGGATCAGCATACCGGCGGCCGCCCCCGAGGCCTGACCGCCCACCTCGCCCCGCTCCAGCAGCGTGACGCTGGCGCCCGCTTCCGTCAGGTAGTAGGCGGCCGCGCAGCCGATGACGCCGCCGCCGACGATGGCGACGTCCGCCATTACAACCCGCGCACGAGGACGACGCCGCCGACGATGAGGAGGGCGCCGGTGACCTTGACCGCGTCGATAGGGTCCTTGGCTTGACCTATGAGCGCCAGGTGGTCGAACAGGATAGCACCCAGCATCGCGCCAGCAGTGAGTCCGGCGCTGGTGGTGGCGATGCCGACGCGGGGCCCGGCGAACGCCACCGTCCACACTATGAGCGCCCCGGCCAGCCCGCCCAGGAAGTAGTACCACTCCAGACCGCGCATGAGGCCCAGGAACGCCAGCAAAGCGATGATGGCCAGGGGCAGCAGGTAGAGCAGCGGGCTGACCGGCGTATTCAGGTTCAGATCGCCCACGAGGGCGAAGCGAAACAGCATGAAGACGACGACCGAGCCGTAGGTCACGGTTGAGGACACCAGAAGCGCCTCCGACACGCCCCGCTCCTCGCCCATGGCGCCGTTCACCAGGACCTGCGTAGCGGCGGCCAGTCCGGCAGCGAAGACGAGCAGGAGGATTAACGCATCCATGGCTAACGGCTCCTTCTTGGTGATTGTGTCAGCGCCACCGCCCACTGCTCGCACAACCTCGACCGTGTCGCCTTCGTCGATCGTTACGCGCGGCCACTCGCTGCGCGGCACCACCTCACCGCCGATGGCGACAGCAACCTGGCGTGCGTTTATGTCGAGCGTTTTGAGGAAGGCGGTGACGCTGAGAGGGCTATCCAGCTCCCGCGGCTTACCGTTGACGGTTACGCTGATCATGGCTCAGGATAGATGCGATATCCGGGGAAGCTCTGGTACTGAAAGGACCGATAGAAAGCGTCCGCACCTTCGGTTGAAAGCAGGTCCACGCGCTGGCCGCCACAACGGGCAAACGCCTCCCGAACGAGCCTGCCGCCGATCCCTCGCCTCCGCAGATCCCGGTCGACGACGATCATGCTGAGGTGGGCCTGAATCAGGCCATCGCTCTGCATCTGGGCAAAGCCGACCACCCCGCCGTCCTGGACCGCGACCACAGTGCATACGCCGGGAGCGGTCAGCGCCCGCCACGTCCGTTCGGCGTCCTGGATGTAGGACGGATACTGTTCTACCTCGCAAAGGCGGATCACACTATCGAGGTGCT
>JADFRV010000102.1 GCA_022561095.1 Chloroflexota bacterium
CGACCGATGTTGAGGCGTGTTCCGTGAGGTATACGGCCAGGCGGTCCGCGTCGTCCGGCAGACTGGCGATCGGTGAATGGCGTCGAGCAGGGCCTCCGCATGTTCGCGATTCGTCCTGTCCTACGCGGCTGTCGAGTCTCGACGGTCCGGTCACTCCCACCGGAAGAAGCGGAGCGCGAGCAGGATCGAGAGTACGAGGATCACTACAACGACGAGCAGCGACTGTCCGGCGTCGAGGCCGAGCCAGGCGTCTTGCATGATGTAGATCACGTGTTTGAGCGGCGTGAGACTGCCGGCGGTGCGCATCCCCGATGGCATCGCTTCCGGCGGTGGGCCGGCCCCGGCGAGCATCAACATCATGAACCACAGCAGAAGTCCCAATGCTTGGGCAGCCCGTGCAGTGGGCAGGACAGCTCCTAGCAGCACACCGAGGGCGGCGAACATGAACACCGCGAGGAGGAAAGCCCCAACAACGGTGAGCAGCGAGTTGGGAGCGGCGAAGTCGTAGACCACGGCGGCTGCGGCCACCAACAACAGGCTGCTGGTGGCGGCGATCACCACGGCGACGGCCACTTCGGCACCACCGACCGCCCATGCCGACATGGAAGAAGCATGGAGTCGTTTGAGCACACCGCGTTCCCGGTATCCGGCGAGGTGTGTCGGGATGGTGATGAGACCGATCGAAGCGATCACCAACCCTATGTAGACGGGCACGTAGTAGCTCATCGGTTCGACGTCCCGGTAGAAGCCGGCCACCACCTCCTCACCGGACACCCCACCAAGGACGTAGAGGATCATCAGAGGCAACGCCAGGGCGAACACCACGGTCAGGGGCTCACGTAGCAGCAGCTTCACCTCCACCCATGACAGTTTCACCAGCGTCCGCACTAGGCGCTCCCACCGGTGCCCGTCAGGGCGAGGTACACGTCCTCGAGGTCGGCCCTCTTCACCCGGAGATCTGTGGGCGCGATGCCGTGGTCGACCAGAGCCGCGGCGACAAAGGCGAGAACCGGACCCGTGCCTTCGACCTTGACATGGTCTCCCGTGCGTTGCACTGCGGTGACGTGTTGCACGCTGTCGAGCCAGGTCAGGTCGGTTTGGTCGGTGGAGAAGAGGACTCGCACCGTTGTGGTGTGACCGGAGATCAGACCCGACGGGGTGTCGAGCGCGATCAGCCGCTTGTCATTGAGGATGGCCAGCCGATCGCACAGGTTCTCTGCTTCGTCCATGAAGTGCGTCACCAACACCACTGTCGTGCCCCGATCCTGCATCCGGCGGATCAGGTCCCACGCCACCCGCCTCGACGCAGGATCCAGCCCGGTCGTCATCTCGTCGAGGAAGACGACCTCGGGATCGTTGACCAGTGCCAGGGCAACAAACAGCCGCTGCCGCTGGCCGCCGGACAGACTCCCGAAGGTGGCGTTGCGTTTGGAGGCGAGCCCCCATTGCTCCATGGCCGCCGCCCAGTCGCGGCCACCCGGTACGACTGACGAGAACAGGTCGAGTGCCTCCCACACCTTGATCCGGTCCGGAAGGGCCGACTCCTGAAGCTGAGAGCCGATCCGACGCCGAATCTCGGCGGCGTGGTCACGCGGATCCAATCCGAGGACCCGGAGGCTCCCTCCGTCGGCGCGGCGCAGACCCTGGAGGCATTCGACGACGGTGGTCTTGCCCGCTCCGTTGGGACCGAGGATGCCGAAGATCTCGCCGCGCTCCACCTGGAAGCCGTGGCGCTCCAGTGAGTCGGCCAGCACCGCGGCCGCATGGTGCTCTTGAAAATTAAGCTCAGGATGGGCGTGGATGTCCAGGCTGGTGGAAACCAGTTCCTCACGCAGGTCTTCAACAGCCCGAGTCACTGCATCGCCGTGGGCTCCTTTGAAATCCGTGGCGCGCAGGCAGCGTTCTCTAGCGCTGGGCAGCTGAAGGTGTGGACGCGAGAGGTGACGGTAAGAGTGTTCGCAGAGCCAGGATTGGATATGAGGGCCGCGGGCGCACTGAGGCTTGTGAGCGAGGGCCCCGAAGGCGCCGAGAATGAGCTGGATCCGCTTGGCTACCCCTGTTGAAAGAGTCTGGAGCAGCGCTATGGATGACATCTTCCGCTACATCGACGATCACCTGAACGAATCGATCACGGGGCTGACGGAGCTGTGCAAGCTGCCCAGCGTCAGCGCTCAGAACTCCGCCATCGAGGAGACGGCGGAGCACGTGTCGGGCCTGCTGCGCGACCTCGGGTTCGAGGCGCGGGTGCTGCCCAAAGCCGCGGGCGGCTATCCCGTCGTTTACGCGGAGCAGGCGGGGCGGTCGGCGCGGACGCTGCTGTTCTACGACCACTACGACGTGCAGCCGCCGGAGCCGCTGGAGCTGTGGTCGTCGCCGCCGTTTCAGCCGACGTTGCGGGAGGGCAAGCTGTACGGGCGCGGCGTCTCCGACAACAAGGGGAATATCGCCGCGCGGCTGGCTGCCCTCCGTGCCTGGAAGGAGGTTCGCGGCGAGCTGCCCTGCGCCGTGAAGTTCTGCATCGAGGGGGACGAGGAGATCGGCAGCCCGCAGATGGAGGAGTTCGTGGCGGAGCAGCGGGAGCTGCTGGCAGCCGACGCCTGCGTCTGGGAGGGCGGCGGCGTCACCTGGGAGGGCGTGCCCCAGGTCACCCTCGGCGTGAAGGGCCTCCTCTACGTCGAACTGGAGTCGAGCACGGTGGACCGCGACGCTCACTCCTCCTACGGGACGGTGCTGCCCAACGCCGCCTGGCGTTTGGCCTGGGCGCTCTCCTCGATCAAGGGGCCGGACGAGCGGGTGCTCATCGACGGCTTCTACGACGCCGTGCGTCCGTCCACGCCCGAGGAGCGGGCGGCGGTGGAGGCGATGCCCTCGGAGGAAGGGGAGACGCTGAAGTCGTACGGCGTCGAGGAGGCGCTGACGGGCGTGCGCGGCCTGGAGTACCGGCTGCGTCACTTGTTCGAGCCGACGGCGACGATCGACGGGCTGACCTCGGGCTACGAGGGTGAGGGGGCGAAGACGGTGCTGCCGGCGCGGGCGATGGCGAAGATGGACTTCCGCCTGGTGCCGGACCAGGACCCGGACGACATCTTCACGAAGCTGCGGCGGCACCTGGACTCGCGCGGCTTCAGCGACATAACGCTACGGCTGGTCAGCGGCGAGCGGCCGGCGCGGACGCCGGTCAGCGATCCGCTGGTGGAGGTGGTTCGACGGGCGGTCGTGGACGCCTACGGCCGGGAGCCGCTCATCGTGCCGACGATGGCAGGCACGGGGCCGCTCTACCCGTTCGTCGCCACGCTGGGGCTGCCCACGGCCGATATTGGGATCGGCTATCCGGATACGCGCATCCACGCCCCGGACGAGAACATCCGCATCGAGGATTTCCAGAACGGCACCAAGGCGGTGGCGGCGCTGCTGCAGCGGTTCGCTGAGGGCTAGTGCTGCTTCCCCACCGGCGGCTCGCCTTCACCTGCTGGCGCGCCCTCCTGAGGCAGGCAGGTGAAGCAGGCGAAGCGCAGCGATAGGAACTGCTCGTCGACCCACACATCGCCGCAGTCCTTGCCCTCGACGTCGTTGTGCTGGTTCAGGTGGAACGGCCGGTCGCACTCGCCGCAGATGGCGGAGGCCAGCTCCTTGGCGGCCTCGCCGCAGACCGCGCAGGTGACCTCCGTGGAGGCCGTCACGTGCGCGTCCTTGTGCCCGCGCGGAGCAGTTCGCGGGCCAGCCTCTCTTCGTCTCGACGGGAGCGCACTTCGCCGTCCAGCTTAGCAGCTTTGAGGCGGCGCAGCAGTTGGCCGAGCTGTGGCCCCGGCGGCGCACCCAGGGCCAGAAGGGCGTGGCCATCGAGGGACGGCTGGAGGTAGCGCCAGCGGTGGAGGTAGCGCGAAGCCTGTACGCGGGCGCTCTCTTGGCCCGCCGCGGCGAGCGCCCACACTGCGGCCGACGGGAAGGGCGAGAGCAGCTCCACTGCGCGGCTGGGCCTAACCTCAGCCGAGAGATCGCGCTCCAGTGTCCTGACCTCCGTGACCGCTCGTACCGCTTCCGTCTCGCGTTTGTTCAGCGCCAGCCGGGCGGCGAGGGCCGTGGCTTCTGGCTGCGGCAGATCCCACGCCAGCAGGGCGAGGTAGGCGGTGCGGGAAGGCGTAGTGTGGATCTCCCTGAGCTTGCCGAACGCCTCAGCTTGGCTACCATCGAAGGATAGCATGGGGAGTATGGCCTGAAGCGCGCCCAGCTCGTTCAGCCGCAGAAGGATGCGCTCCGGCTGCGGCTCCCGCCAGAGGCGGGCCAGCTCCTCACGGATTCGGGGGCCGCTGATCGCCTTCAGGTAGGCGACATCGCGCCTCAGCCGGCGCACGGTTTTCGACTCCAGCCGGAAGCTCAGGCGCGACTCGTAGCGGGAGGCACGCAGGATGCGGGTGGCGTCATCCCTGAAGCTAGCGTCGTGCAGGATGCGGAGGAGCCCTGCTTCAAGGTCGCTCTTCCCGTCGAACGGATCGGTGATGGCGCCGCGCTGGTCGCCCGTCAGCGCCAGCGCCATCGCGTTCACCGTGAAGTCGCGGCGAAACAGGTCGTCTTGGAGGGAGCCGGGGTGTACGGAAGGCAGCGCTCCGGGTCGCTCGTAGGTTTCGACGCGGGCGGTGGCGACGTCGATACGGAAGTTGGCGCCTTTCAGTGTAGCCGTGCCGAAGGCGGAGTGTACGATGCAGCGTACGTCTTCGAGGCCGATCGCGACCCGGCGGGCCAGGGCGGGAGCGTCTCCCTCCAGCGTGAGGTCCACGTCCAGCGTTGGGCGGTTTAGCAGGAGGTCGCGCACACTGCCGCCGACGAGGTAAATCGCCAGCGCTTCGCCCTGGGCGTCCTGGACGATAGCGGCGAGGGCTTTGCGGGCGGCGGCGGGTAGCGCCCGATTAAGGTTATCGATAAGGTTAGCCTTAGCCATATTCGGCACCGGGGCCCATTATAAAGCGTCGTCTTGACAGGCCGTTTTGGCGACGCCTAAGATGGTTAGGAATTAGCCTCTATTTCTGCTAACCTTTTGGCCCGCAATATGATACCCCAGCATAGTCGTCGGATACAGCTTTCGAGCGGGGCACGCCCTTTGGGCGGCTGGCTCTAGCGCTAAGGTTAGCATTGCCGATGGCAACGATTACGAAGTCGAAAGACCCTGTCTCCCTCCTGAAGGCGCTGGAGATCAGCTTCCGCCGCACGGCGCTACTGGAGCAGGCGCTCGTGCATCGCTCCTACCTCAACGAGGTGCCCGAGCTGGAGATGGAGTCCAACGAGCGGATGGAGTTCCTGGGCGATGCTGTGCTGGGGCTGATTATCTCGGAGCGGCTGTACGGGGAGTATCCAGCCCTGAGCGAGGGTCACCTCAGCCAGATACGCGCTCTCCTTGTACGCTGGGATACCCTGGCGGAGGCCGCCGAGCGAATCTCTCTTGGCGATTACCTTGTGCTGGGCCGCGGCGAGGAGATGTCTGGCGGGCGCGGCCGTCCTTCGAACCTGGCGGGCGCGCTGGAGGCGCTTATCGGCGCTGCCTTTCTGGACGGCGGCATCACCAAGGCGCGCAAGCTGGTACTTGAGCTCCTGGCGCCGGAGCTGGAGAAGGTCGCCGCCGGGGCTGTGGCCGTGGATAGCAAATCGCAGTTGCAGCACGAGGTCCAGTCACGCTGGCACGAGATTCCCAAGTACCGGCTCATATCCTCCGTGGGCCCTGATCACGCCAAGACGTTCACCGTGGAGGTGCTGGTCCGGAGCGATGTGCTGGGTCACGGCGAGGGGCGCAATAAGAAGCAGGCAGAGCTGGCAGCCGCACGTCAGGCCCTGGAAGCGTTAGCTGCCTCGGGTTGACGAGTATATGTACCTGAAGCGGCTGGAGATCCAGGGCTTCAAGAGCTTCGCTACCCGTACCACCTTCGAGTTCGGTCAGGGGATCACGGCCATTGTTGGCCCCAACGGCTCCGGCAAGTCCAACATCGCCGATGCTCTGCGCTGGGTGTTGGGTGAGCAGTCCGGACGCCTCCTCCGTGCGCGCAAGATGGAGGACGCCATCTTCGCCGGCTCGTCCAAGCGCCAGCGGGCAGATAAGGTGGAGGTCACTCTCACGCTGGACAACGCCGACGGCTGGCTGCCGCTCGAATTCAGCGAGGTGGCGCTCACGCGTCGCGGCCACCGTAACGGCGAGAGCGAGTACCGGATCAACCGCAAGCGGGTGCGCCTGCGGGACATCCACGAACTGCTGGCCAATGCTAGCTTGACCCAGAGCTCATACGCCATCATCGGTCAGGGACTGGTGGAGACCGTCCTTAACCTACGCCCCGATGAGCGGCGCCATCTAATTGAGGAGGCGGCGGACATCCAACGCTACCGCCTGCGCATTGATGAGGCGCGGGCGAAGCTCGCCGCTACTCACGAGAATGTGGAGCGCATCAATCTTCTGGTCAAGGAGATCGCCCCTCGTGTGAGCCAGCTTGAGCGGCAGGCAAAGCGGGCCGCCGACTACGCCCGCATCTCCCGTGAGCTGTCGCAGGCTCTCCGCGCCCATTACGAGCACGGGTGGCATCACTCTCACGAGGCGTTGGCCGTCGCCCGCGCCGCTCATGACCAGGGGCAGGCGGAGTTTACTCAGGCCAAGGTTGTCATGGAAAGCTGCGATCGGGAGATGGCTGAGGTTAGCAAGGGTCTCGAGGATCGTCGCCGAGCCGCTGCCTCCTCCTCCGCCGACCGCCAGCGGCTGGTCGACCGCATACGCGAGCTGGAGCAAGGTCTGGCCGTATCCACTCAGCGCCGCGCCATCCTAGAGCAGCGCCAGCAGGAGCTGCGCGACGAGTCCGCGGCCCTGGAGCAGGAGCGTGCGCAGGCCGACGAAGTTGTCTCCGGGCTGGACTCTCGTCGTGCTGAGCTGGAGGAGGCGCTGACCGCCGCCGGGGCTGATCTCGACCGCCGCCGAAACGAGCAGACCGCCCTGGAGGAGGAGCTCGCCGGAGGCCAGGGACGCGCCGGCAACGAGGAGGCGACGGGCGAGCGGTTGCGCGCCGCCGCCCGAGACATAGGCGAGCGCCTCAAGCGCTTGGCCCTTAGCCGGGGTGCGCTGGATAAGGAGGTTGATCGCCTGCACACTCGCCGCCGCTCCATCATCAGCCGGATGGCGGAGTTGGTGCGCATCCTGCGCGGCTTACGCGCTGATGACGCCAAGCTGGCCGGCGATCTCGGTGCAGTGGGAGGGCGTCGCCGGCGGTTGGAGGCAGAGGTCGCCGAGATGCGCGACTCCCTGGCCAAGTTTGAGGCGAACCAGAACGCCCGCCGCGGCAAGATGGAGGCGTTGGAGGTGCGTCTTAACGTTCTCACCGAGGCCCAGCATCAGCTGCGATCCGCGCAAGAAGATGACCCGCCAGTCACAGTCGAGCGGGCGATGGCTGCCATCTATCAGGTCCTAGACGTGCCCCGCGGGTTGGAGAATGCTATTGAGGCTGCCCTCAGCGATATGGTGGAAGCGTTCGTCGTCCAGCACCAGGCGGAGGCTCTGGACGCCATCAAGGACTTGGTCGCCCAGGACGCTCCTCGCACTACCGTCCTCCCTATCGATACCGTGAAGCAGGTCTATCCGTTGAACCTCATGCGTGAGAAGGGGATCGTCGGCGTCGCCGCCCAGCTCGTGCGCTGCGAGCCGCCATACCAGAAGCTCATCGATGCCCTGCTGGGCCGCACCATCGTCGTCAAGGACATGGCTGTGGCCACCCGCATCGCCCGTCGCGGACTGGGCATGGTGGTCACCATGGACGGTATCGTCTTTCACACCACCGGCGCCATCACCGCCGGCTTCCCCAGCCTTACCCGCCCTTACATACTCGGCCATGAGCGCGATCTGGAGGCGCTGCCCAAGGAGATCGAGCGTATTCGCCACTCCCTGGCCGCAACCGATGACCAGGCTGACTCTCTCCGTGAGCGGCTGCGCGAGAACGAGGCCGCCATGGCCGC
>JADFRV010000103.1 GCA_022561095.1 Chloroflexota bacterium
TTGGCCGCGGACCTTCCGGCTGGCCCTGTTGGACAAAGACGTGGGGATCGCGTTAAAGGTTCTCGAGGACACCGGTGTTCCGTCCGACGCGATCGGCATGGGTAAGAGGGTCTACGAGGCCGCTCGCCGATCACTCGGCGAGGAGGCCGATCACGTGGAGCTGATCAGGGAAATCGAGAAAGCCGCCGGCGTGGAGATCCGCTAAAATTCTACCGTCGGAACCTCGCTCGCGGTTTCCGTTGCCTCGAAGTACTCGCGCGCACTGGCGCAGATGGCCTTGGCGGTCAGCACCGGTGGGAATTTTCTGATGTACGCGTTGTAGGCGCGTACCGCACTGTTGTAGTCGCCACGCGCCGTCGCGATGCGATTCTCCGTGCCCTCCAGCTGATCCTGGAGCATGCGGAAGTTCTCGTTCGAGCGGATCTCCGGATTGTCCTCAGCTATGGCTATCAACCGCCCCAGCGCGCCTCCCAGAGCCTGATTAGCCGCAGCCATCTCGGCGACGGTCGATTCGAGCTGGTCCAGGGGGACCAGGTGGTTGACGAGGCCGATGCGCAGCGCCTCCTGCGCGTCGATGGTGCGGGCCGTGAAGATCAGCTCCTTCGCCAGGGGCGCCCCCACGATCCGCGGGAGCTGAAATGCGCCCACCACCAGCCCGTAGCTGGCGCCTATGAACCGGAAGCGGGCGCTGTCTGAAGCGACCCTAATGTCGCAGTTGATGGCGAGCGCGGCGCCACCGCCGTAGGCGTAGCCGTTTACCGCGGCGATGATCGGCTTGCGGGTGCGCAGGACGCGAGCGACGGCCTCCGCCGGCGGGCCGGGTGCCCCACCGTCGCTGGCGTTCCCCGACGAGTCGGGGCCTATGGCCTCGGCCATGTCGGCGCCGGCGCAGAACGCCTTCTCGCCCGCCCCGGTGAGGACGAGGACGTTGACGCCGTCGTCGGCCTCTAGCTTGTCGAGGGCATCGATCAGCTCGTGACTGAGCCGGGTGTTGAGGGCGTTGTGCTTCTCAGGTCGGTTGAGGCGTATGGTAGCGACGGCGTCGGTCCGCTCAACGATGAGGCTTCCGTAGTCCACTGGGGCTCCCCTCAATAGTACGGTCAGCCCATTATAGCAGCTTGCGATAGCGGCTCGCGGTCAGTTCAGCAGCTCCAGGTACAGCGTCTCCGTCGCCTTCGAGGGGTCGGTGCCCAGTTCATCGGTCAGCAGCTCTCGTAGCCGGTGGTACACGCACACCGCCTCGGCCCGGTTACCCGTCGCGCTGTGCGCCCGCATCAGGAGCTGGTAGCTGCTCTCCCGGCACGAGTCCAGCGTCACCGCCTCGTTCGCCACCTCCACAGCTAGATGCGACTCCCCCGAGGACAGCCAGATATTCGCCTGGCACTCCAGCGCGCGCTGGAGTTGCCGTTGCAGCGTGCGCCGCTGGGCCTCCACCCACCCCCCGTTCGCTCCAGAAAGGAATGGCCGTCGTGTTATCGTCGCCGCTACCGTAGCTGGGCCGAACGCGCGTTTTGGGGTCCCGGCCCGCAGCGCCCCTTCCGCAGCGTCGATCGCCGCCGCCGCCGCCTCTACGTCTACCCACGTGTCCGCCGGCAGCCGCAGCTGGTACTGCCCGAAGCTGCTCCGAACCGTCGCTACCAGCGGGCTCAGCAACGTTCGTGCCAGCAGCTTCCGGGTCCGGCTCACGAGTGCGCTGAGGGCCGTCTCCCACGCCGGCGGCATCTCACCCGGCCAGACCGCCGCCGCTAGCTCCTCTCGCGGCACTGTCCTCTCTCGCTTTAAGACCAGATACGCGAACGCCAGCCGTGCTTGTCCGCCGCGAAAATCGCGCTCGTCGATAACGAGTTCGCTCTTGAACTCGAGCCCGACACGGCCGGTGAGGTAGATGCGGATGTCCATGCTGCCAAAGAACTGCCAACCGTTTGCTAAAGGCACGAAGGCAGACGCCTGCTATTATACGGGCCGGAAAGGAGGCATGCGATGGCAAAAGTCATAAACTGCCCCTGCGGTTGGACCACCAGGTCGGACACCGACGACGAGCTGGTGAAGCAGGTCCAACAACACGCCAAGGAGGTCCACGACCAGGAGACCACGCGCGAAGAGGTCCTGGGCATGGCTAAGCCTGAGTAGGGCTTGCAGGGATCTCGGAAGCGGGGGCCGTCCAGCGGGCGGCCCTCTCTGCTTCTACACGGAGAAGACGTGTACGGCGAGCGCCGCCGCCTCCCCCTTCACCATGCCGCCGCCGTTCTCCGTCAGGCCGATGCGGGGGTTGGCCACCTGACGCTCGCCCGCCTCGCCCCGAAGCTGCGTGAAGACCTCGTAGATCTGGGCGACGCCGGTGGCGCCGATCGGGTGACCCTTGGAGATCAGGCCGCCGCTGGTGTTCACCGGCATCGGGCCGTCAAAGTAGGTGGCGCGGGCGTCGATCAGCTTGCCGCCCTCCCCGGGGCCACACAGCCCCAACTCCTCGTACAGCACCAGCTCCGCCGGCGCCGAGGCATCGTGTAGCTCGATGACGTTCAGGTCCTCCGGTCCTACGCCCGCCTGCTTGTACGCCTGCTGCACCACCCGCTCGGTTAGGCCGGGCTCGCCCGGTTCGTGGTCGCCGCCGGAGCTGACGCAGGAGGCCAAGATGTGCACGGGCTTGGTGGTGAACTGCTTCGCCTTCTCCGCTGAGCAGAGGATCGCCGCCGCCGCGCCGTCCCCAATGGGGGAGCACATCAGCCTTGTGAGAGGCTCGGCCACCGGCGGCGAGGTGAGGATGTCCTCAAGCGTGTAGACCTCGCGGTACTGCGCGTGAGGGTTGAGGGAGCCGTGGTAGTGGTTCTTGACGGCGATGCGGGCGAACTGCTCCACGGTGGTGCCGTAGCGCTGCATGTGCTGGCGGGCGAAGGCAGCGTAAAAGTCCATGAACATGGAGCGCTTCTCGCCTGCCCCGGAGGCGGGCGCGGGCTGGTCGGTGCGCTCGCCGTTGCCCTTTGAGGTTGCCATCGCCGCCTGCATCTCCTGCGCCCACTCCACGTCCACGGCGGCGCCGATGGCGGCGAACGACTTGCGCTTGTCCTCGTGGTAGAGCTTCTCGACGCCTACGGCCAGGGCGATGTCGTACATGCCGGAGGCGACGTACAGCCAGGCCATGTGGAAGGCGGTGGAGGAGCTGGCGCAGGCGTTCTCCGTGTTGATTATCGGGATGCCGCCGATGCCCATCTCCCGCAGGACCACCTGCCCGCGGATGCACTCCTGGCCGGTGATGAGGCCCGCGGCGGCGTTGCCGACGATGGCCACCTCCAGCTTGGACTTGTCCGTGCCGGCGGAGCTGAGCGCCCCGTCCACAGCCTCGCGCGTGATCTCCTTCATGCTGCGATCCAGGAACTTCCCGAACCGTGTCATGCCGGCTCCAATGACGGCGACGTCCCTCATGCTCTCCTCCTTAACGGTTGCGTAAGGGTTATCCGCGGGCAGTATATCGCAAGCGGGCTGTCTTTGCCAGGATATTCCAGGGGCGGACCCTAGGAGCCCGCGTCGGATGAGCCGCTCTCCGACGCGCGTGCGGAGGCGACCGCTTCCGCCAGGGACTCCTCCATGATCGATAGGTCGATGAGGCCGTTAAACACCTTCACCACCTTGCCGTTAGCGTCGATGAAGACGCTGACCGGCATACCCAGGCCGCGGTACTCGTTGTACAGCGTGTCGTCGGGGTCCATGCCGTCCACGGTGAAGCTGATCCCCGGTTCGCCGTTTAGCTTCTCTATGTTGCTGAAGAAGTTCTCGGCTCGGTCCAGGGGCTCCGCCCGGTTGACGGTGATGATAGCGAGCTCGTCCTTGTGCCGGTCCAGGAGTTCTTGCATCTCCGGCAGCTCTATCTGGCAGGGGATGCACCAGGTAGCCCAGAAGTTGAGGTACACGGGCTTGCCTCGGTAGTCGCTGAGACGTTGCCGCGACCCATCGAAGCCCGAGATCTCGAAGTCGGGCGCCAGGCCGCCCGCCTTAGGCTCGATTGACAGTTCACCCAGGGCGGCGACCTGCGGCGTGTCCAGGAGGAGCGCGTCCTCGATCTTGATGCCGGTCGCAGTGGTGCCTCCGCCCTGGCCACCGAGGACGCCGACGGCGAACAGGATGGCCGCTGCGCTACCCACGATGACCACCAGACCGGCGAGGGCGGTGAGGCGCGCCTGGAGGTCCCGGCCGCCGCTATTTCGCTCCTCTCGCTTCTTCGCCACTCTACGCCTCAGCCGAAAGGTCGCCCAGGAAGCCGAAGTTGAACAGGCTGTTCAGGTTGATCAGGCTGCCGGTGAAGATCAGGATGCCGATGATGATGAGAAGGGCGCCGCTGGCATAGTTGATTACGCCCATGTAGCGCTTCAGCCAGTTGAAGACGGGCTTCACGGAGTTGAAGGCTAGACCCATCGCCAGGAACGGAATCGATAGTCCGGCCGAGTACACCGCCAGCAGGATCAGGCCCTGCCAAACGCTGGCGCTGGCGGCGGAGAGGGCCAGGACGGCGCCAAGCGTGGGGCCGATGCAGGGGCTCCAGCCGGCGGAGAAGGAGGAGCCGACGATGAAGGAGCGGGTGTAGCCGACCTTATCGCCGGCCTTGAGGTTGAGGCGGCGCTCCGTTAGTAGGAAAGGGATGGTGATGACACCGCTGAGATGCAACCCCAGGATGATCAGCGCTCCTCCCGACACCTTCAGGATCGTGTCCTGCTGGTCGCGGATGAAGAACTCGTTGCCGCCCAGGAAGAAACCCAGCAGTCCGATGGAGGCGCCGAAGGCGATGAAGATGAGGGAGAAGCCGGTGACGAAAGCGATGGCGTGCAAGAAAGGAGATGGCGGAGCGGCGCTCGTGGGCAGGCCGCCACCCACGGCGATAGTAGCGCTGCCGCCTCCCCCGCCGCCTGAAGCTAGGCTCGCGGTGGTGGCCGCGGCTGCCGTAGCCGGCACCGGCTTCGGCGAGTCGATCACCGCGCCGGTCAGGTAGCCCAGGTAGGCCGGGACGAGCGGAAGCAGGCACGGGGAAAGGACTGAGAGCATCCCCGCCGCGAAGGCCAGGAATATGCTTATGCCGCCTATCTCTATAATGCCCATCTCTGATATGTTTTACGACCTCGTCTCCATGATAGATTGCCCGGCGGAGCCGCCGCAACCGAAGCTCGTTGACGCCGTCAGGGGCCTGCGCTAAATTGAGGAGCATCCTCGGCACGACCGTCGCTATGGATGAGGGAGAGCGATGAACTACGAACCCATCGTTAAGCCGCCGCCGGAGCGGATGCCGGTTACCCCTAACCTTATCGGCTACGAGGCTGTCGGCGACGCGTTCCGCTGGGACGATATCCGCGCCGAGCTGGACGGCCTACCCGGCGGCGGATTGAATATCGCCTACGAGTGCATAGATCGCCACCTGACGACGGATCGGAAGGATAAGGTGGCGATGCTCTGGGAGGCCAAAGACGGCCGCGCCGAGACCTATACCTTCGCCCAGATGGCCGCCGGTTCCAACAAAGCCGCAAACGCCCTGCGCTCTCTCGGCGTGGAGAAGGGAGACCGCGTATTCGTGTTCTTGGAGCGCGTGCCGGAACTCTACTTCACCGTCTTCGGCACGCTGAAGCTGGGCGCCGTCATCGGCCCCCTCTTCTCCGCCTTTGGCCCCGACGCCGTCCGCGACCGGCTGGCGGACAGCGAAGCGAAGGTGCTCCTCACCAGCCCTGACCTCTGGGCCCGCGTCAAGGATATCCGCGCCGACCTTCCCCGGCTGCAGCACGTCGTCATCCTCGACCGCCGGGGCGGTGGTGATGTCCCCGAAGGCACCGTCGCCTGGCCCGACGTATTCGATGCGCAGTCGGAGGAGTTCGAGATCGAGGCCACCGACCCGGAGGACTTCGCAATCATGCACTACACCTCCGGCACTACGGGTAAGCCGAAAGGCGCCGCCCACGTCCACATGGCGGTCATGGGCCACTACGCCACCGCCAAGTACGTCCTGGACCTGCACGATGACGATGTCTACTGGTGCACCGCCGACCCCGGCTGGGTCACAGGCACCTCCTACGGGATGTTCGGGCCCTGGAGCAACGGCGCCACCAGCCTGGTGTACGAGGGCGGCTTCGCGGCCGGCCACTGGTACTCCCTGATCGAGAAGTACCGCGTCACCGTCTGGTACACCGCCCCTACCGCCATCCGCATGCTCATGAAGGCCGGTGAGGAGCTGCCCAGGAAACGCGACCTGAGCAGCCTTCGCTACGTCTGCTCCGTGGGCGAGCCGCTCAATCCGGAGGGCGTCCTCTGGGGCCTGAAGGCGTTCGGCCTGCCCATCCACGATAACTGGTGGCAGACGGAGACCGGCTCCATCCTGATCGCTAACTACCCCGACATGGACATCCGACCCGGCAGCATGGGCCGCCCCTTCCCCGGCGTCGAGCCCGCCATCATAGACGATGACGGCAACGAGCTGCCGCCGGGCGAGGAGGGCGACCTGGCCGTGCGCCCCGGCTGGCCCTCCATGTTCCGTACCTACTGGAACAACCAGGAGCTGTACGAATCGCGGTTCCGCAACGGCTGGTACATCACCGGCGACCGCGCCCGCCGCGACGCCGACGGCTACTTCTGGTTCGTGGGCCGCGCCGACGACGTGATCAACACCGCCGGTCACCTCGTCGGCCCCTTCGAGGTGGAGAGCGCCCTCCTCGAGCACCCGGCCGTCGCCGAGGCGGGCGTCATCGGCAAGCCGGACCCGATAGCGATGGAGGTGGTGAAGGCGTTCGTCGCCCTCAAGGATGGATACGAGCCCAGTGATAAGCTGCGGCGGGAGCTGATCCGCTTCGGGCGCGAGAAGCTGGGCACCATCGTGGCGCCGCGTGAGATCGAGTTCGTCGCCTCGCTGCCCAAGACCCGCAGCGGCAAGATCATGCGCCGCCTCCTCAAGGCGCGGGAGCTGGGCCTGCCCGAGGGCGACACCAGCACGTTGGAGGAGGACTAGGGGCGAATCCGCAACCCCCTCCTTTCGCGTACAATAGGGCACAGGAGGGAAAGCATGGCGTTCAAGGATGAAGGGTACGACGACGAGCGGTTCTGGGAGCAGGTTCGCTCGGAGAATGCAACCTTCCTCGGCTTCTGGACCCACCGCTGAGGATCCTGCCAAGTAATGGCGCCCGTGTTTGCGCGCCTAGGCAAGCATTACCGTAAGCGTATCGAGTTCATCGCCGTTAACGCCTACGACCGCCCCGATATCGCCAAGCAGTTCGGGGTTAGCTCCACCCCCACCTTCATCCTCACCCGCAAGGGGAAGGCTCTGCGCCGCTTCTACGGCAACATCCCGGAGCCCCTCCTCAAGCAGCACCTGGAGCCCCACGCTCCCCCTCCGCCTGAGGGTGAGGAAGAGGAAGAGGAAGAGCGGGGCCTGCTCTCCCGCCTCCTCGGCGGCCTGTTCGGTCGCAACTAGAAGCCAGGCCTCCCCTCCTCCGCCCGCGCGGGAGGACGCGTCCTCCAAGCCAAGTCCTATAGGTGGCCAACCGGATTGGCATTTCCGCTATATGCGCTTACAATAGTTGTGGCGGCTCTATCGGATTTACTTATGACAACAAAACGCAAAATCAATCCCGAGCGCGTCTACTACAACTACGGGGGCCGTATACCTCCCGTTCGCCTGGAGGCGAAGCCCGCTGCGCTGCCCAATGGCCGCGTCGATGGCCTCCCCAAGCTAATCACCGACACCACTTTGCGCGACGGCGCTCAGGACTCTCGCCTCGCCCTGTTCCCCAACGAGGCCCGCCTGCGGTACGTGGACCTCCTCCACGACCTGGACAACGGCACCGGCGTCATCTACTCCATCGAGACGTTCATCTACCAGGAGCGCGACCTCTGGGTGCTCGACAAGCTGCTCGAACGGGAGTACGACTACCCGAAGATCACTACTTGGATCCGCGCCAACCCCAAGGACGTGAAGCATCTGCACGATGTGA
>JADFRV010000104.1 GCA_022561095.1 Chloroflexota bacterium
GTGGAGGCGCTTCCGGCGTGGCGCAGGCGGAGCCCCAGAGGCCTCGATTGTGCGCTCTCGCCTGCGTCTCCAGGGCGGCGAACAGCTCCGCGTATCGGATGTCCGGCGGGAAAGTGCTAGCCGAGGCGTACCCCTCTTCAACCAGGGCAGCGTTGACCATCTCGCCGTTCGCCCAGACGTGGCGGAGGAGCCGCCCGAACTGGTCGGTCTCGGAGACGTCTCGTTCCAGCCCAACGGTCATGCCCTCCACCAGCTCCCGGTTTCGCTTGCTTGCCTCGCGGCCGAAGCACTCCACGGGCCGATGCGGGTCCACCGTCTCCGGCGTATCGATGCCGATGTAGCGCACCCGGAGCTCCCGACCGCCTATGAGCACGTCGATGGTGTCACCGTCGACCACGTTGATGACGAATGCTGCTTCCAACCCGACTGGCGTTGGACTGGAGGAGGGTTCTAAGGTAGCGCCTGTCGGGTTGGAAGTGGTCGCCGTGCCTTTCGTGGATGACGGTGCGCCGCTGGGCTGGGCGCAGGCGGCTGCCAGCAGCAGAAGCGCAACGACGGCGAGGACGCGTGCCACAAGTGCTATCAAGGAGAGCGGAGGAGCCGCAGCAGCTCCCGCTCGTCCATCAGCTTGGTGCCGTACTGCTGAGCCTTCTGCAGCTTGGAGCCGGGGCTTTGGCCCGTTACCAGATACGCTGTTTTCTTGGTCACACTGCTGCCGATGTCCGCGCCCAGTGCTTTCAGCTTCGCCTCCGCCTCGCTGCGGGTCATCGAGGCCAGCGTACCGGTGACGACGAACGTCTGGCCGGCCAGGGGGCCCTCCGCAGGTGCGGCGCGCTTCTGCTTCATGTTGACGCCCGCCCGCTTCAACTTTTCGATCACCTTGCGCTGGCGCTTCCCGCGGAAGTAGGCGCGCACGCTCTCCGCGATCTTGGGCCCGATGGCGGGGACCGTCTCC
Source organism: Chloroflexota bacterium (assembly GCA_022561095.1). Taxonomy (GTDB): domain Bacteria; phylum Chloroflexota; class Dehalococcoidia; order SM23-28-2; family RBG-16-64-32; genus JADFNQ01. The sequence goes on from JADFRV010000104.1 coordinate 956, forward strand.
AGCTCCTCGCGGCCGGCGGCGGCGATGGCGTCCAGGCTGCCGAACTCGGTGGCCAGAGTCTCCGCGATCTCTGAGCCGACGTGGCGTATGCCCAGAGCGAACAGGAGCCGCGACAGGGGCCGGCTCTTGGCCACCTGGATGTTCGTCATGATCTTGTCCGCCAGCACCGGGCCCATGCGTTCTAGCTCCAGAAGCTGCTCTCGGCTGAGGAAGAATAGGTCGGCCGGGTCCTCCACCAGGCCCTTGTCCATGAGCACGTAGGCCCACTGCTCGCCGAGGCCGTCGACATCCATGGCGCCGCGGCTGACGAAGTGGGTGAGCCAGCGGAAAACCTGCGCGGGGCAGGTGGTGTTCACGCAGTAGCTCATCGCCTCGCCCTCCGGCCTCACCACCTCGCCGCCGCAGACAGGGCAGCGCTTGGGCATGACGAACCGACGCTGCTTGCCGGTGCGCTTGCTCATAACCGGCCCCACGACCTGGGGGATGACGTCGCCCGCCCGCTGCACGATAACCGTATCGCCGACACGGATGTCCTTTCGGCGGACGTCGTCCTCGTTGTGGAGGGTCGCCTGCTTGACGACGACACCGCCTACCTGCACCGGCTCCAGCACGGCGAAGGGGTTTAAGCTGCCGGTGCGGCCCACGTTAATCGCGATCTTCAGAAGCTTGGTCGTTGTCTGGATGGGTGGGAACTTGTAGGCGACCGCCCAGCGAGGCTCCCGTCCTACGTAGCCCAGTCGCTGCTGGAGGTCCAGGCTGTCGATCTTCACAACCAGGCCGTCGATCTCGTACTCCAGGCCGTGACGCTTCTCCACCCACTCCTCATAGTGGCGATGTATCTCGTCCGGGTCGCGGCAGCGGGCGATGTGGGGATTGATGCGAAAGCCGAGCTTATCCAGCCACTGGAGCGACTCCCAGTGGGAGTCCGGCGTCTTTCCATCGTCCGCCCAGCCGAGCTGGTAGACCCAGATGTCCAGCCGCCTGGAAGCGGTGATGCGGGAGTCTAGCTGGCGTACGGCGCCGGCGGCGGCGTTGCGGGGGTTGGCGAACAGCGGCTCGCCTTCGTCGGCCCGCTGGTTGTTGAGCCGCTCGAAAGCAGTCTTCGACATGTAGACTTCGCCACGAACCTCGAAGCGCTTGGGCACTCTGCCGCCGCGGACCTGCATGGGGATGCTGCGGATGGTGCGCAGGTTCTCGGTGATGTTCTCGCCGCGGAGGCCGTCTCCCCGAGTGGCCCCCTGCAGGAAGCGCCCTCCCTCGTAGACCAGGGCGACCGCCAGCCCGTCGATCTTTGGCTCGACGACCATGTCGAAACCCTCGACCTCCGCCAGGCCGGTGGCCCGCCGGTGCCACGCCTGCAACTCCTCCAGGTCGAAGGCGTTGGACAGCGACAGCAGCGGCTCGCGGTGCTGGACCACGCCGAACGCCTCCACCGGCTGGCCGGACACACGCTGAGTCGGCGAGTCCGGAGTGATCAGCTCCGGGTGGTGCGCCTCGATGGCGCGCAGCCGGCGCATCAGCTCGTCGTACTCGGCGTCGCTGATCTCTGGGGCGTCCTTGGCGAAGTACAGGTAGTCGTGATAGTTGACTTGGGAGCGCAGCTCCTCAGCCGCGAGACGCGCCTCCTGGACCCGCTCAATGCCGCAGCTCATGGCAGCCTAAGGGTATTACGCGTACAGCGGTGGGGAAAGGGGCCGGGTTACGCGTAACGAGCGGGTAACGGCGCCGTAATTGAGCGGTAACGTCAGGCTGCTATGCTTGAGGTGCGATGGAAGTACGTCCGTCCAAATCGTCTGTATACACGGTGCGCGCCGCAGAGGACGGCGACCTGCCGGCGATAGCGGACATCTATAACGAAGCCGTCCTGCACTCCACCGCGACTTTCGATACAGAGCCGGCTACGCTGGCAGAGTCCAAGCAGTGGCTCCGCGACCGCAGCCACCCCTACGCCGTCCTAGTCGCCGAGGGCGGTGGTCAGGTGGTGGGATGGGCCGCCCTCAAACCTTTCGCATCCAAGCCGGCGTACCGGTTCACAGCGGAGAATACGGTTTACGTGCGGGCGGACATGCGCGGCAAGGGCGTCGGCAAGGCGCTGCTGGGTCGCCTGCTGGAGGCGGCGGCCGAGAACGGCTTTCGCACCGTGATCGCCCGAATCGCCGCACCCAATCCCGTCAGCGTTCGGCTGCACCGTCGCTTCGGCTTCCGGCGTGTCGGTGTGGAGCGTGAGGTGGGCCGCAAGTTCGGCCGCTGGCTGGACGTGGTCGTGATGCAGAAGGCGCTGGCTGAATAGCGACCGCCCTTGCTACAATACGCCCGTGAAACTCGTTATCGTCGACTATGGGGCCGGTAACCTGCGCAGCGTGGCCCGCGCCGTCACGCACGTGGGCGGCGAGCCGTTGATCACCTCCAGCGGCCGCGACGTGGAGCGGGCCGAAGCGCTGATCGTGCCGGGCGTAGGCGCGGCCGCCGATACGATGCGCAACCTGAAGCGGCACGCCCTGGTGGAGCCGATCCGTGAGTATATCGCCGGCGGGCGGCCGTTCCTGGGCGTGTGCATGGGCCAGCAGGCGCTGTTCGACGTGAGCGAGGAGGGTGGCGAGCACCCCTGCCTGGGCGTGCTGCCCGGTCGTGTGGTCCGCCTGCCGGATGGGTTGAAGGTGCCTCACATGGGCTGGAACCAGGTGCGTATCGTTCGTCCTCACCCGATATTCGATGGCATCCCTGACGGGTCGAACTTCTACTTCGTGCACTCCTACTATCCGCGGCCGGACGACGCCGAAACCGTCATCGGGGAGACGGAGTACGGCGTGACGTTCCCCTCCGTGGTCGGCCGCGACAACCTGGTGGCGACCCAGTTTCACCCGGAGAAGAGCGGCGACATGGGGCTGCGCATGTACGAGAACTTCCTGCGCATAGCGGCCGGCGCCAAGGCTCGCTGAGGGCCTCCGCAAGCTTGAGTGGTTACGATGGAAGTCATCCCAGTTGTCGACATACGCGGCGGGCGCTGCGTGCGGCTGGTGCAGGGCGACTACGACCGTGAGACCGTGTTCGCAGACGATCCGGCGGAGGCGGCCCGTCGCTGGCGCGATGCTGGCGCCAATCGGCTGCACGTTGTGGACCTGGACGGCGCTCGGGAGGGCCGCGCGGTAAACGCCGCTTCCGTGGAGCGCATCGTCGCGGCGGTGGATGTGCCGGTGCAACTGGGCGGCGGCCTCCGTGACTTGGAGACTATTGGCGGGTACCTGGAGGCTGGGGTGGAGCGAGTGGTGCTGGGTACTGCCGCCGTGAAGGACCAGGCGCTGCTGGCCGACTCCCTCGCCCGTTTCCCGGGACGAATCGTCGTCGGCGTCGATGCCCGCGAAGGGATCGTGGTCACGGAGGGCTGGCGCGACGCCTCGGGGATAACGGCTTCGGACCTCGTACGGCAGCTCGTAGGTATGGGCGTACCCCGCGTAATCTACACCGACACGCTCCGTGACGGCACCCTCACGGAGCCGAACTTCGATGCCCTGGAGACGCTGCTCTCCGACCGTCAGCACCTGCGGATCACCTACTCGGGAGGCGTCTCCACGATCGACCACCTGCGCCGCCTGGCGGAGACCGGCGTTGAGGGCGCCATCGTCGGACGCGCCCTGTATACGGGCGATATAGACCTGGCGGAGGCGCTGGCGGCGATACAAACTTAGCGAGCGCTTAACCAGCGGCTGCGGTATACTAGTCCCGCCTTTGCGGACCCGATAGGAGGATCAGTATGGCGAACGACGTAGGTATACCGGAGGACATTCGCGACATCGTCAAGGTGTCCATCAGCGGCCTGCACCAGCTTGTGGACTCGGTGGCGCTGCCTCTGGAGGCTGAGCACAAGGAAGCGCTTAAGGAGGAGCGGAAGTTCTTCCGCGAGGACGGGCGCATCTCCGACGAAATTCTGGATGCCCGAAAGCAGGTGCGGATGAAGTCGGCGGAGGCCGGCTACTACGGGATGTTCGCCCCGGAATCGGTGGGTGGAGGCGGTATCGGCATTCGCGTAATGGTGTTTCTTGAGGAGGCGCTGTACCGCCGCTACGGCCCCGGCCGGCCTCTGATCACCTGGGCCAAGGGGTGCCTCACCCAGCCAGTCCTGGCGTCGTTCGTGGACGGCCCCTCGCACATGCTGATGGGCGTCAGCCCTGCCGTGCGGGAGGAGTTCATACCCTCTATCGCTAAGGGTGAGAAGATGGTCTGCTTCGGACTCAGCGAGTCTGATGCCGGCTCCGACGTGTGGGGCATTAAGACTCGCGCCCGCCGCGACGGCGATGACTGGATAATCAACGGCTCCAAACAATGGATCACAAACGCACCCTACGCCGACTACGCCGTCATCTTCGCTATCACCGACGAGGAGCTGGTGGCCCAGCACAAGGGTGGCATCAGCGCCTTCTTCCTAGAGACCGACGCCCCCGGATACACTTTCGACGGCGTGCTGCCGGTGATGGGCCACCAGGGCGGCGACTGCGGCAGCATGACGTTCGAGGATGTCCGTGTCCCCGCGGACCGCCTCGTGGGTCAGGAGGATCGTGGCTTTGAAGTCGCGATGTTCGGTATCTCCGAAGGGCGCATCGCCATCGCATCCAATATGATCGGTATGTGCGAGTTCGCCCTGGATGCCTCCCTGGAGTACGCTAAGCAGCGCAAGACGTTCGGCAAGCCGATCGCGGAGCACCAGGCGATCCAGTTCATGCTGGCGGATATGGCGATCGACATCTTCACCATGAAGTACATGGTGCTGCAGACAGCGGCGCTGGTGGAGACGTTTCCTCAGACAGGGCGGCTGCCCGTCAAGGAGATCTCCATCGCCAAGGCCTACGCCGTCGAGAGGACTCAGGACGTCTACGACAAGGCGATCCAGGTCCACGGAGGCATGGGCCTCTCCTCCGAGCTGCCGCTGGAGGAGGGGTTCCGCATCTGTCGCACACTGCGCATCCCCGACGGCACCGGCGAGATCCAGCGCCGCACCATCGCCCGCCAGATGCTGCGCGGCGATACGGTCTTCTAGCGGTTGTCGGCGGAGATCTTAGCCGCCGCCGCTGGGATAGCGTTCCTCGCGGCGCTCTGCATGTCGACGACAGGCTTCGGCTTCGCGCTCACGATGACGCCGCTTCTCACCCTGGCCTGGGACGTGAAGGCGGCTGTGGCGACCAGCATTGTCCTCAGCCTCCTGACTGTCGTTCCTAACCTGGTCGAGGTTCGCGCTCACGTAGTGCCGACGAGGGTGCTGATCATGCTCGCGGGGTTCGTCCTGGGGATGCCGCTGGGCCTCCTGTTGTTTGAACGCCTCGACAGCAACGCATTGAAGGTGTTTGTGGCGGCCACCGTCATCGTCGCGAGCATCGTAGCGTACGTCTCTCCAACGCTCCGGATCACCCGCAACGCTGGCCCTCTGGGGGTGGTGGCGGGCGCGGCGAGCGGCGCCCTCGGGCCCAGCACCAGCATGAACGGCCCACCCGTAGTACTGTACCTCCTCGGTCTCGACCCGAGCATCGAACGCTTCCGGGGGACTATCCTGGCGTACTTCTTCCCCGCGGGGATCCTCACGGTGACCGCTTTCGCCATCGCGGGGCGGATCACGGGCGATGTCCTCCTGGTAGTCGCGGCGGCCTTGCCCGCGCTCGTGTTGGGGACGTACGCAGGCGCCTGGCTGCGAAAGCGCCTCAATCCGGAGAGCTTTCGCACCATCGTCCTGGGAGTGCTGATGATCGCCAGCATCGGTCTGATCGCCTCGGCGCTCGGCTAGCGGCACGGTGACCGCCCCTGATACGATAGCCTAGCCATGCTTACCAAGCGAATCATACCCTGCTTCGATGTGGCCGAAGGCCGCGTGGTGAAGGGCGTTCGCTTCCTCAACCTGCGCGACGCCGGCGACCCGGTGGAGCTGGCCGCCAGCTACGACGAGGAAGGCGCCGACGAGCTCGTATTTCTCGACATAAAAGCGTCGCCGGAGGGACGCGACACCTCTCTGGAGATGGTGCGCCGCATCGCAGATCAGGTGTTCATCCCCTTCACCGTTGGCGGCGGCATTCGTACCACTGAGGACGTTCGACTGATGCTGGAGTCCGGCGCCGATAAGGTGGCGATCAATACCGCGGCCGTAGAGAACCCGGAGCTCGTCGCTGAGGCGTCGGCCAAGTTCGGCGCCCAGTGCATCGTCGTCGCCATCGACGCCAAGAGAACGGGTGAGGGCCGATGGCAGGTGCACACTTACGGCGGCATCGGCGGCGGTACGCCCGTGGAGCTGGACGTTGTGAAGTGGGCCGTTCGCTGCGCCGAGCTGGGCGCCGGCGAGCTGCTGCTAACCGGCATGGACGCCGACGGCACGCAGGAAGGCTACGACACCGAGCTTACCCGCGCCGTGTCTGAGTCCGTACCGGTGCCGGTCATCGCCTCCGGCGGCGCCGGCAACCCGGAGCACCTGTACGACGCTATCGCTGAAGGGAAGGCGGACGCCGTGCTCGCCGCCTCCATCTTCCACTTCGGCACCCACCGCATCCGCGAGGTCAAGGAGTACCTGGCGGAGCGAGGGGTGCCGGTACGTCTCTAGCCGAAAGGACGATCCGATGCCCCTCAAATTCGATGACAGCGGCCTTATACCCGTCATCGTCCAGGACAACAGTAGCGGCGAGGTGCTGATGTTCGCCTGGATGAACGCGGAGTCGCTGCGGCGCACGCGGGAGTCAGGCCAGGCCTGGTTCTGGAGCCGCAGCCGGCGGGAGCTGTGGCACAAGGGCGCCACCTCCGGCAACACGATGGCGGTGCGCGAGATACGCAAGGACTGCGACGAGGACGTCCTGCTGCTGAAGGTGGACCCGGCGGGGCCGGCCTGCCACACCGGCGAGCGCTCCTGCTTCTACCGCGAGCTGGAGGAGAAAACTTCGGGCGGGCCGTCGGCAGAGTCCTAATTGGGCAAAATCGAGGGAATGGACTGACTTAAAAGTCATGAAGAAAGGAGCAGCC
>JADFRV010000259.1 GCA_022561095.1 Chloroflexota bacterium
GTACGTGTGGCGCAGCTTGGGCCTGGCGTTACCCGAAGCACCGTAAAGCAGCCTCTCCGCTTTACCCCTTACCCGTGCACCAGATACGATGCTAGACGCCCAACGCTGGATTGGAGGACACCATGAACGAAGTCGTCATCGCCGGGGCGGCGCGCACACCCATCGGCACCTTTGGCGGCGCGTTCGCCGATGTCCCAGCCACCAGGCTGGGAGCGACCGCGATCGCCGAGGCGCTGAAACGGGCGGGCGTTAAGCCGGAGCAGGTTGACGAAGTGCTCATGGGAAACGTCCTCTCCGCCGGGCTGGGGATGAATCCGGCCCGCCAGGCCGCCCTCGCCGCGGGCATCCCCGATAGCACCCCTGCCACCGCTATCAACAAGGTATGCGGCTCCGGCCTCAAGACCGTCGCCCTGGCCACGAGCGCCATCATGCTCGGCGACGCCGAAATCGTAGTCGCGGGCGGCATGGAGGGGATGTCCAGCGCCCCTTACCTCCTACCGAAGGCCCGCTACGGCTACCGGATGGGCCACGGCGAGGTTATAGATCACATGATCAAGGATGGCCTCTGGTGCGCCCTTGAGGACTGTCACATGGGCAGCACCGCCGAGAATATCGCCCAAGAGCGCGAGATCTCCCGCGGCGACCAGGACGCCTTCTCCGCTGAGAGCCAGCGGCGGGCGGGCCAGGCCTGGGAGACGGGCGTCTTCGCGGAGGAGGTGGTGCCGGTGGAGATCCAGCAGCGCAAGGGCACCATCGTCGTCGACAAGGACGAGCACCCACGGCCGGACACTACCGCGGAGAAGCTGGGAGGGCTGCGGCCCGCCTTCGCGTCCGACGGCAGCGTCACCGCCGGCAACGCCTCCGGCATCAACGACGGCGGCGCCGCCGTGGTGGTGATGTCCGCCAAGAAGGCCAAGGAGCTGGGCGTGAAGCCCCTGGCCTCCGTACGCGCCTACGCCTCCGCCGGCGTGGCGCCGCGGGTGATGGGGCTGGGCCCGATACCGGCCACGCGGAACGTGCTGGCCAAGTCCGGCCTGTCGCTGGACGAGATCGACCTGATCGAGGCGAACGAGGCGTTCGCGGCCCAGTCGCTGGCCGTGGGGCGCGAGCTGGGCTGGGACTGGGAGCGCGTAAACGTCAACGGAGGCGCTATCGCCCTGGGCCACCCGATAGGCGCCAGCGGCACCCGCATCCTGGTGACGCTCCTGTACGAGATGAAGCGTCGCGAGGCGAAGCGGGGGCTGGCCACCCTCTGCATTGGCGGCGGCCAGGGCATCTCCATGATCGTGGAGTCAGTGAATTAGCTTCGCAGAACTCGGAACCTAGAACCTACAGACGCTCAGGGCCTTGGTTCTCGGTTCTGGGTTCTAGGTTCTAGCACTATGCGCGAACAAGACGTCTGCCTGAACCTGCTCCTGACTTGGCTGGCCGACCAGCACGGCCGCCGCTTCACGATAGAAGAGCGGCAGGAGCCCGGCCCAAACGTCCTCGCCGCCAGCGCTACGGACGGCTCCTTCCGCCTCGCCGTCGAGGTGCACCCGATCCTTGAGGCGACTGAGAATCAGGCCTGGCTCGCCCATCGCGAGCGTCTCCAGGATGAGATGACGGCGGATCTCACCGGGGCGTACGCACTCTGGCTGCCCCCCGGTGCGGACCTACCCGGCGGCGCCAACGAGACGCAGAGCCTCGTCAAGCTGACCCGTGAGACCGCTCTCCGGCTGGAGCCGGGGCAGCGCGCTTACGTGCCGCTGCCGATCTCCATCTTCATCAAGAAGCAGCAGGAGGAAGGCGCCCTGATGTCCGTCAGCGGTGGGCTGAACCACCATTGGGCCCGCCTCACGGAGCGGGTCAAGGGCACCTATGACCTGGACAGTACCCGCCTTCACCGTCTGCCGGAGTCCGAGGAGCACCTGGACCAGCTGTTCGAGCTGATCTGGGAGCGGGCCGCCGGCCTCGATACCGTAGGCCAGTGGCTGGAGCTGGAGACGATCGACGCCTGGACGGTCCAGCGGCTCCACGGCGATGGCGGCATGACTATCGTAGGGAGGCCACCGGACGAGCTCGGGGATATCGGTCTCAGCGTCCGGCGCAACTTCCGCCGTCTGCTCGCCGGTGCAGGACCA
>JADFRV010000260.1 GCA_022561095.1 Chloroflexota bacterium
CTCCCCGGCATACTACTTACGTTCCTGCCGATAATCTTCATCGTTGCCATCCTGTTCTTCTTCCTGCGTCAGGCGCAGGGCGGTAATAACCAAGCGATGAGCTTCGGCAAGAGCAAAGCCCGCATGTTCACCGGCAACCGTCCCAGTGTGACGTTCCTGGACGTGGCTGGGGTGGAAGAGGCGAAGGAAGAACTGGGAGAGGTGGTAGAGTTCCTTAAGTACCCGGAGAAGTTCGCCGCCCTGGGAGCCCGCATCCCCAAGGGGGTCCTCCTGGTCGGCCCGCCTGGGACCGGCAAGACGTTGCTCGCTAAAGCCGTGGCTGGCGAGGCGGGCGTTCCATTCTTCAACATCAGCGGCTCGGAGTTCGTGGAGATGTTCGTGGGTGTGGGCGCCGCCCGTGTGCGCGATCTGTTCGAGCAGGCGAAGCGCAACTCGCCCTGCATCGTGTTCATCGACGAGATCGATGCCGTAGGCCGCCATCGCGGCGCCGGCCTCGGCGGCAGCCACGACGAGCGCGAGCAGACGCTGAACCAGATCCTAGTGGAGATGGACGGTTTCGAAACCAACACCAACGTGATAATCGTCGCCGCTACCAACCGGCCGGACATCCTGGACCCGGCGCTGCTGCGCCCCGGCCGCTTCGACCGTCAGGTAATGCTGGACAAGCCGGACATCAAGGGCCGGACGGCGATCCTTGAAGTCCACGCCAAGGGCAAGCCCCTGGACAGCGGCATCAGCCTGGAGATCATCGCCAAGCAGACTCCCGGCTTCTCCGGCGCCGACCTGGCCAACCTAATAAACGAGGGCTGCATCCTGGCCGCGCGGCGCGGCAAGAAGAAAGTGACGATGTCGGAGTTCGACGAGGCGGTAGACCGCGTCATCGCCGGCCCGGAGCGGAAGAGTCGCGTTATCAGCGAGCGAGAACGGGAGATCATCGCTTACCACGAGGCCGGACACGCCCTGGTAGGGTACCTGCTTCCGAAGGCAGACCCGCCCTACAAGATAAGCATCGTCTCCCGCGGCATGGCCGGCGGCTTCACCCGTTTCATGCCGGTGGAAGACCGCCACCTGTACACCAAGAGCCAGTTCCAGGACATGCTGGCGGCTATCCTCGGCGGTATGGCGTCCGAGAAGTTGACATTCGACGAGGCGACGACGGGTCCCCAGGACGACCTGCAGAAAGCCACCAGCCTGGCGCGCCAGATGGTCACCCAGTGGGGCATGAGCGAACACCTGGGCCCGCGCACCTTCGGCCGCAAGGAGGAGATGATCTTCCTGGGCCGTGAGATCTCCGAGCAGCGCAACTACAGCGAGAAGGTGGCCGAGGAGATCGACGAGGAGGTACGCCAGATCGTGGACCAGGCGTACCAATCCGCGATGAAGCAACTGACCGAGAACCGCGACAAGCTGGAGCAGCTCGTAAAGGTCCTGCGGGAGGAAGAGACGATAGAGGGCGAGGCCCTCCAGGTCATCCTCGACGCTAAGCCGGGCAAGGAGTCCGAGGAGCTGATCAAGGCTGAGAGGAAGCCGAAAACGGACGAGGCTGCGGACGGCAGCACAGACGAGGCAGCGGCGAAGAAGACTCCCAAGACTGAGCCGGGCCTGGCCTGGGAGGCACCCTCGCAGGCTGAACCGGATCTGCACTAGCCTCGGATTCCCTCGTTATCATCCCAGGGCTATTGGTGCGCCCTTTGCTGTACCAGGAGATGGACACTACATCGGCATGCGGTTAGAATCGAACATCGGGGTCATCAAGGGACCCTAAGGAGAAAGTGAACATCTACGCCATAGTCCGCAGCGGCGGCAAACAGTACAGAGTTGAGCCTGAGCAGCTCATCGACGTGGACAGCCTGCCGGCCGAGGTCGGCTCCACGGTTGAGATGACAGACATCCTGCTCATTGCCGCCAACGGCGACGTTAAAGTCGGCCGCCCGGTTCTGGAGGGGGCGCGTGTGATAGCAGAGGTGGTGGAGCAAGGCCGCGGCCCGAAGATAATCGTCTTCAAGTACAAGGCGAAGACTCGCTATCGCCGACGCCGGGGCCACCGCCAGGGCTACACCCGGCTGGTGGTGCGCCAGATACTGACGGCGGGAGAGTCGCCGGAGGCAGCGGAGAAGCC
>JADFRV010000004.1 GCA_022561095.1 Chloroflexota bacterium
CGTTTGGTAGCGGCGACGAGTATCACGTTGGTATTGGTTTCGAAACCGTCCATCTCCACTAGGATCTGGTTCAGCGTCTGCTCTCGCTCGTCGTGGCTGCCGCCCAGGCCGGCGCCGCGATGGCGGCCTACGGCATCGATCTCGTCGATGAACACGATGCAGGGCGAGTTGCGCTTCGCCTGCTCGAACAGGTCTCGCACACGGGATGCGCCCACGCCCACGAACATCTCCACGAACTCCGAGCCGCTGATGTTGAAGAATGGAACGCCCGCCTCGCCGGCCACGGCCTTGGCCAGCAGCGTCTTGCCGGTCCCGGGCGGTCCGACCAGGAGGACCCCCTTGGGGATGCGGGCGCCCAGGGCAGCGAACTTCTCCGGGTACTTGAGGAACTCTACCACCTCTCCCAGTTCTTCCTTCGCCTCTTCCACCCCGGCCACGTCCAGGAACGTCACGCTGGGACGGTTGCCGCTGAACATGCGGGCCTTGCTCTTGCCGAAGCTCATCGCTTGGTTATTACCGCCCTGCGCCTGGCGCAGGAAGAAGAACAGGATGGCGACGATGAAGATTATCGGTAGGAACGTAAGCAGTATGCCGGGGAGTCTGCTCCAGAAAGTGGGCTCCGTGAGCTTGACCGGCGGAAAGTCCGCAGGCTCTATGCCGGCGTCCTGTAGTACCTGGCGGACGGTATCGCCCGATTCCATTTTAGTCTTGAACGTCTGATCATTGGGATCATCCGTGAGGAAGTACTTTAGATTCCTGCCGCTCACCTCAACTCGCTCAACTTTTCCGTTCTGCGCCTCGCGGATGAATTCTGTGAGCGTGGTTTCCTGATCGCTGGAGCCGCCCTTGCTGAACAGGGTGAACACAATGGCGACTATCGCCACCAGGATCAGCAGGTAGATGAAGCTGTTTCGTAGCCAGCGGCTGTTCATGATCTATAAAACCACCTTAAGATGTCGAGGGTAGGCCTCGTAGGGCCTACCCTGTCGCACGGTCTCAATTATAGCAGACAAACGTATCTCCAACACCTAGGCTCCACATTCAATATGACGGCCATTCCCCTTCAGTGGTTACAGTGTTAGGTCTCCATCTCCGAAGCGAGGGTGCCGGATTGGGCCCAGTTCTCCTTCGGGATGTCCTCAAATATAACGATCGTCGCCTCGGGCGTGGTGTGAGCGATGTTGACCATCGCCTCTGTTATCACCCTCGCCAGCTCCTGCTTTTGGGCGTGTGTGCGTCCAGTCCACATCTCCACTCGAACGACGGGCATAGCTCCCTCCGTACCAGAATACGGTGTTGACCCCAACTTAGTTTGCCGCCTACTCGTTGTCAAGCGGCAACGAAGGGAAATGGCTAAAACGCTTACGCTTGTTGACAAACAGTCGCGGTCACAGATAGTATGGGGCGACGCCATGCGATTGGTCCCTAACCTCGCAGAGGAGCGGCTCCAATGGCTTCAGGGCCTCGGCCTGGTGGCCGGGGTGGATGAGGTCGGCCGTGGCCCTCTCGCCGGGCCGGTGGTGGCCGCCGCGGTAATCCTCTCTCCTCGTTCCGACTTTCGCTGGCTGTTCCACGTCCGTGACAGTAAGGAGCTCAGCCCGCCCGAGCGCGAGGAACTGGCCACCTACATCTGGCGAGATGCCCTCGCTGCTGCTGTGGGGTTCGTCTCCCATACGGCGATCGACCGTATCGGCATCGCCGAGGCGACACGGCAGGCGATGCTGCGGGCTATCGGTGAGCTGCGCCAGCGACCCCAGTACCTGCTCATCGACGCTCTATCCCTGCGGGCATGCGCGCTGCCTCATAAGGGCATAATCGATGGTGACGCCCGTTGCATCTCCATAGCCTCCGCATCTATCGTCGCCAAGGTCGCTCGCGATCGCTACATGGAGAGCCATGACCACAGGTTCTCCGGCTACGGTTTCGCTCGCAACAAGGGGTACGCAACGCGTCAGCACCTGGAGGCGTTGCGCCGGCTGGGGCCCTGTGACCTCCATCGCCGCTCCTTCAACCCGGTGAGGGAGATGGTGGCCGCCCGCGACCCTGTATAATCGCTGCCGACGAGCTTCTTCAAGGAGGATCGCGGATGGCTGTAGTCAACTCCGTGTCCGGCCCCCTGGACACCGCCGACCTGGGCTTCACTCTCATGCATGAGCACATCATCGTGCAATCGCCGGGGGTGACCAGCAATTTCCCCGTGTGGGATCGTGAGCAGGAGATCGAGAACGCAGTGGGGAAGGTGGGAGACGTCATGGCCAGCGGCGTCAAGACGCTGGTTGACCTCACTGTCGGCGACTGGCGCGACATCCCCTTCGTCCAGGAGGTGGTGCGGCGCACCGGCATGCAGATCATCGTCGCCACCGGTATCTATTACGACGTCCCCCGATATTTCAAGGGACGCACCGCCGATCACGCCGCCGAACTGTTCGTCCGCGACATCCGGGAAGGGATCGTCAATACGGGCGTCAAAGCGGGCATCATCAAGTGCGCCGCCGATGAGGCGGGCATCGATGCACAGGTAGAGAAGATGCTGCGGGCCGCCGCCCGCGCCCATCGGGCCACCGGCGTACCCATCTCCACCCACACCCACGCCGCCAGCCAGGTTGGCATCAAGCAACAGGACATCTTCGAGCAGGAGGGGGTGGACCTGGGCCGGGTCATCATCGGCCACAGCGGCGACTCCGACGACATCGACTTCCTGCGTCGCCTCGTCGACCGTGGCAGCTACATCGGCATGGACCGCTTCGGCCTCGACATGTACCTGCCCACCGATAAGCGCGTCGCCACTATCGCCCGGCTGTGCGAGCTGGGCTACGCCGAGAAGATGGTCCTCTCCCACGACGCCAACTGCTACTTCGATTGGTATGAGAAGGCCCTGATGCAGAAGACGGCTCCCAACTGGCACTTCAGCTTCATCCCTGACGAGGTTATCCCGGCCCTCAACGCCGCGGGCGTGAGCGAGGGGCAGATACGCACCATGACTGAGGATAATCCCCGCCGCATCTTCGAACGGCAGGGAGCGTACTGATGACCCGCGCCCGCCGGGACCTGGGCGACTTCGGTGAACGGGTCGCCGCCGCACACCTGGAGGCGAAAGGATATCGGATCCGGGAGCGTAACTTCCGCGTTCGCGAGGGTGAAGTCGACATAATTGCCGAGCGGGGCGGGACCCTCGTGTTCGTTGAGGTGCGCACCCGCCGCGGTGAGTCGATGGGATCGGCGGCGGAGTCGGTGACGGCTGCCAAGGCGGGGCGTATCCTGGCGGCTGCTCAGTCTTACCTGCAGGCCGTGGAGGGCTGCCCGGCCGATCAGCGTATCGACGTCATCGCGCTGGCGCTGGCCCACGATGGACGCGTGCTCTCGCTGGAGCATATTGAGGGCGCGGTGGAGGATGCTAGCGGCTAGCGAGTAACCGGTGAGCTACAGCAGGTCGCCGGTCGCGGCCCTGGTGTTGCCGTCCTCCTCATACGTCTTGATGACGTTGCGGGCGATCGTCTGCATATGCACCTCGTCCGCTCCGTCGGCGAGACGGGCGGCGCGGGCGTTTCGCATCATGCGCTCCAGCGGCGTGTCGGTCGAGTAGCCGAGCGCCCCGTGCACCTGGATAGAGCGGTCGATGATCTTCCAGAGGGCGTTGGCGACGTGCACCTTCGCCATCGAGACCTCTTGCTTGAACGGCAGGCCGTTCTCGATCTTGTAGGCAGCGTGCAACACCATGAGCTTGCCGGTATACAGCTCCATCGCCGATTCGGACATCATCCACTGGATCGCCTGCTTCTCGGCCAGGTATGAGCCGTGAGAGTAGCGTTTGAGGGCGCGGTCTACGAGCATCTCCAGCGCGATCTCGGCGGTGCCGAGCCAGCGCATGCAGTGGGCGAGCCGAGCGGGGCCGAGGCGGTACTGGCCCAGCCGATGGCCTTCGCCTCTGCCGCCGAGAATGGCGTCCGCAGGTACGCGCACGTTAGTGATGCGGATCTCGGGGTGGTTGGCGGGGCCGGCCATAGTCTCCACGTCGCGGACGATCTCCCAGCCTTCGGTGGGCGTGTCGACGAGGAAGGCGGAGTTCCTCGCCTGCGGCGGGTCGGCGTCCGGGTCCGTGCAGGCGATGACGATAGCGAATCTGGCGCCGTGGGCGCCGGAGGAGAACCACTTGTGCCCGTTCAGTACCCAGTCGTCGCCGTCCTTCACGGCCGTCGTCTGGATGAGCGTGGGGTCGGAGCCGGCCACCTCGGGCTCCGTCATAGAGAAACATGACCGACACTGGCCCTCCGCCAGCGGCCGAAGGTATTTCTCCTTCTGCTCCGGGGTCCCCCAATGGAGCAGGGTGTGCATGTTGCCCTCGTCCGGGGCCTGAGCGTTGATCACGAACGGCCCGATAGTGGTGCGGCCCGCCTCGGCGGAGACGAACGCCATCGCCACGGGGCCCAGCCCCATGCCGCTCCACTCCGGCGGTAGATGGGGGTTCCACAGCCCGGCCTTGCGCGCCTTCTTCCGCAACCCGATGATCGCTTGAACGTAGGCGTTGCGGTCAGCCTTGTCTTGGCGTAACTTCTCCTCTACAGGGCGGACCTCCGCGTCCATGAACGTGCGCACCCGCTGGCGAACCTCTTCAACCTCGGGAGATAGGTTAAAATCGATGGGCATGACAAACCGCCTCCTTAGTGCACCACAGTGGCACCGTGAGGGATTGTAGCCGGAATGGAACATCATGTCACGTCATCCCGCAGGACCGTCGTTCGTGGAAGCGGCATGCTCAGCGGAGGTGTGGCACGATGAGCGGTAGCGTCCCCGGCATAGACTTCGAGCGGTTGACTCCCTGGTTCAGGGCGAACGTCGCCTCCGTTGATGAGCTGCGGGCCGAGATTATCGGCCACGGACGCTCCAACCTCACCTACCGCGTCCATGCGGAGGAGAAGTCCTGGGTGCTCCGCCGCCCGCCGCTCTCCCACGTGCAGCCCACGGCGCACGATATGAAGCGCGAGTTCCGCGTGATCTCGGCGCTGGCCGCCACCGATGTCCCGGTGCCGGGCACGGTCGCGCTGTGTGAGGACACCACGGTCAACGACGCGCCGTTCTACATCATGGAGTACGTTGAGGGGTTTGTGCCCGCCGATAGCGCGGAGTTCGCGCGACGCTTCGATGAGGCCCAGCGCCGCCGCACCGCCGACCAGCTCATCGACATCCTCGTCCACCTGCACTCGGTCGTGCCGGCCGACGTAGGGCTGGGCGACTTCGGCAAGCCGGAGGGTTACCTGGAGCGCCAGGTGCGGCGCTTCAGCGAGCAGTTGACGCGGGTCAAGACTCGCGAGGTGCCCGACTTCGAGGAGCTGGCCCGTCGGCTTGCCGCCGCCCTCCCGACCCAGAGCGGCAGCGGCATCGTCCATGGCGACTACCGGCTGGACAACTGCATTCTTGATAAGGAGGGACGAATCGTCGCCGTGCTGGACTGGGAGATGGCTACCCTGGGCGACCCCCTGGCCGATGTCGGCCTGCTGATGATGTACTGGGCGGACCCCGGCGCCGGCGGCAGCCTGGCCGCGCCGGGCATCGCCTCAACCGCCGTCACGGCGCTGCCCGGCTTCCTCACGCGGCAGGAGGTGCTGGCTCGCTATTCCGAGCGAAGCGGGCGCGACCTGAGCAACCTGGACTTCTACACCGTCCTGGCGCACTTCAAGCTGGCGGTCATCCTGGAGAACATGCACGCCCGCTTCCTGGCGGGCGGCACGGTAGGGTCCGGCTTCGAGGTCATCGGCCAGAATGCCCTGCTGCTGGCGAGTCGCGGCCTGGAGGTCGCGAACAGCTCGCCCGTGGCGGCGCTGCGGGGATAGGCGCCGGCTGAACGCTGTGTTCCGCCTATCGCCGCTGCGGGTCCGCGTCTTCAACACCTGCCACCTGCGCTACCGCTATCAGTACGTCGACAAGCTGCAGGCGCGGTTACGTATCGCCGACACGGCGGGGTCGCTGGTGCACAACGTCCTCTGCGATTTCTTCGGCAAGCTCCCGCGAGAGGAGCGCGACCGCGAGCGACTCATCGCCATGTTCGAGGAGCGCTGGGCCGCGCTCTCGCCGCGATACCTGCGGATGGAGGGAGTCGAAGAGTTGCACGACCGTAACCTGGGCGCCCTCCAGCGCTTCGCCGAGCGCGAGGACCTGGGCGCCGAACCGTTCCAGGTGGAGGCGTACGTCCAGGTACCGATCGCGCCCGAGGTCATCCTGTTCGGTCGCATGGACCGCATCGACGAGGAGCCGGACAAGACGCTTCACATCATCGACTACAAGACCGGCTCCCACCCCGGCGACGTCGACCCCTCACAGCTGCACCTCTACGCTATAATGATCGAGAGAAAGCTGGAGCGAACGGTCTCTCGCGCCTCCTTCTGGTATCTGGACGACGGCTCCGTCTGGACGACCGCACTCACGTCTTCAGACAAGAAGCAGGCGCTGGCCGGGGCTCTGGCGACCGTGAAGGATATTGAGAGGGAGAAGAAGTTCAAGCCCAACATAGCGCCCCACTGTGCGGGCTGCCCCTATCTGTACACCTGCGACGTGCGAGAGGAGATAGCCCAGCGTCGCCAGGCGGAGGGCTGGTGAGCGAATGCCGATCTACGAGTTCCGTTGCGGGCGCTGCCGCCGACGCACGTCCGTGTTCACCCGCAGCATCGGCGGCGAAATAGAGGCCGTCTGCTCGCACTGCGGCTCGAACGATATGTCTCGCCTCATCTCTCGAGTCGCCGTTGTCCGCTCCGAGGACGACGCCTTCTCCAGCCTCGACGAGTCCAGCCTGGCGGACGTGGACGAGAACGACCCGCGCTCCATGGCCCGCTGGGTGCGTAGCATGAGCCGCCAGATGGGGGAGCCGCTGGATGCGGAGGCGGAGGCGGATCTGGACCGAATGGAGGCTGGCGAGATGCCGGACGACCTGGGCGACGGCGATGGCGGCGACGACGCCTTCGCCGAGGACTAACGATGCCGATCTACGAGTACAAGTGCCGGAAGTGCGGGCGGCTGACCAGCGTCTTCCAGAAGACGCTGAGCTCCTCCCCAGACGCCCGTTGCAAGCCGTGCGGCTCCAAGCAGTTGGAGCGGGTCATCTCCGGCTTCGCCTATCACCGCTCGGAGTCAGCCACCCTCGAGGACTACGGCTCGGAGCCTAAGCGGCTGGAGGACTACAAGGACCCGCGCCAGATTGGCCGCTGGACGGAGCGTAAGTTCAAGGACGCCGGTATCGAGATGCCGGAGGAGGCGCGGAAGATGATCGACGCCGCCCGTGAGGGCGAGTTCCCGGAGCCGGTCAAGGACCTGTGAGGGGTTGATAACCATGAACACCGACGGCCTGGACGAGATCGCGGAGAGCGCCCGCGAGCACTTTACAGCCAAGCACGGCGCTCGTGAGAAGGCGCTTCCCCTCTGCCGCGAGACGGTACGCCTCTCCGCCAACGCCATCCGCTGCGTCCACCGCCGCGACTTCGCCGCTGCCGCGGAGCTGATCGTCAGGGCCGCGGCCAACCTTAAGGAGATGGACTCTGCCCTCGCCCAGCATCCGGACATCCTGAACGCCGGATACGTCCACGACGCCCAGAAGGAGTATGTCGAGGCCGCTACAACCCTGGCCCTCATCGCCGGGCGGCCGCTGCCCTCGCCTGACGATCTGGGCGTGCTCGCCGCGGCCTACATGAACGGTATCGCCGAGACGATAGGCGAGCTGCGACGGCATCTCCTGGACTCCCTCCGTGAGGGCGATGTCCAGCACTGCGAGGATACTCTGGGCGCCATGGGTGACATCTACGACGTGCTCGTTACGATGGACTTCCCGGAGGCGGTTACCAGCGGCCTGCGCCGCAGCACCGACGCGATGCGCGGCATCCTGGAGCGCACCCGCGGCGACTTCACGATGGCCGCTGTCCAGCGCGAGCTGGAGGAGAAGCTGGACGAGTTCGGTAAGCGGCTGGCCAATTAGGAGCCGCTGAGCTTAGCGATACTTGGGCCGGAACTCTACTGCTCTGCCACGCAGCCGAAGCCCTATCGGATCTCCAGCAACTCCACGTCGAAGATCAGCGTCGCGTTGGCAGGGATCGGTCCCTGGCCCGATTTGCCGTAGGCCAGGTCCGGCGGTATGATCAGCCTTCGCTTGCCGCCGACCTGCATCGTCGCCAGCCCTTCGTCCCAACCCCCGATCACCCGGCCCTCCCCGATCGTGAAGCTGAACGGCGTGCCCCGGTCCACGGAGCTGTCGAACTTCGTCCCATCGGACTCCAGCCAGCCGGTGTAGTGGACGACGATGGTCTGGCTGGCCTTTGGGGCCTCACCCTTTCCCTGCTCTATCTCGCAGAACTGGAGGCCGCTGCCCGTAGTAATCGGCTCCCCCTCTACAGGTGGTGGTCCGTCCGTCATGTCGCCTCCATTCGTTGCGGGCGTGGCAGGGTTACACGTGAGCGCTGGTGTTTGACCGCCGCCACCGCAGGCGGCTAACACTATGGCGGTGGCTCCCAGGGCCGCCGACATCGTCATCGCAAGGCGCAATCTCATACGTGGTGCCGTACCTCACCTCTCGCTATTGACGGGTCGCGTACCATTCTAACGACAGGCAAGGCGGGATGCTATCTAAAACCCTTGTTCTAGTCTTGCTGGGGCGCTACAATAGCTTTTTAGGTTCAGCTCAGCCAGGAGGCCTCTTGTATGCCCCTCAACTCCATAATCGTGCGCGGCGCCCGCGAGCACAACCTGAAGAACATCGACGTAGAGATACCTCGCGATAAGCTGGTCGTCATAACCGGCGTGTCCGGCTCCGGCAAGTCCTCCCTGGCCTTCGACACGATCTACGCCGAGGGGCAGCGCCGCTACGTGGAGTCGCTCTCCGCCTACGCCCGCCAGTTCCTGGGGCTGATGGAGAAGCCGGACGTCGACTACATCGAGGGGCTCTCTCCGGCCATCTCCATCGACCAGAAGGGCGCCTCCCGCAACCCCCGCTCCACCGTGGCCACCCAGACCGAGATATACGACTACCTGCGTCTTCTGTTCGCCCGCGTCGGCCATCCCCACTGTCCCCAGTGCGGCCGCCCCATCGAGCGTCAGACCGTCCAGCAGATCGTGGACTCCATCCTCGCCCTGCCGCCCGGGAAGAGGCTGATGATCCTCGCACCGGTGGTGCGCGACCGCAAGGGGGAGTACCAGAAGACGTTCGAGGACGCCCGCAAGGCGGGGTTCGTCCGCGTCCGCGTGGACGGCGCCGTGCGTGACCTGGGTGAGGAGATAGCGCTGGACAAGAACAAGCGCCACTCTATCGATATCGTCGTCGATCGGGTGGTGACCGAGGAGCCCGGCGAGGACACCTCGGACAAGAATCGCCTGTCGGACTCCGTGGAGACGGCGCTGCGTCTAGGCGGCGGCCTGCTCGTCGTCTGGATCGACGGTGAGGACGAGCGGCTGTACTCGGAGCACTTCGCCTGCCTCCACTGCGGCGTCTCCTTCGGCGAGCTCGAGCCCCGCAACTTCAGCTTCAACAGCCCCCACGGCGCCTGCAAGGAGTGCACCGGCCTGGGCGTCAAGATGGAGCTAGACCCGGACCTGGTGATCGCCAACAAGAACCTCACTTTGGCCGAGGGCGCCGTCCAGCCGTGGTCCCGCTCCAGCGCTGTCGCCGCCTGGTATATGCGCATCCTGGAGGCGGTGGCGCGCAAGCACGGCTTCTCCGTCGACGTGCCCGTCAAGGAGCTGTCCCGGAAGCAGGTGGATACGATCCTCTATGGGGACGACGGCACTATCACCCTCCACTATCAGGGCGCCGGGGGTCAGGGCGAGAAGTGGGAAACCGCGTTCGAGGGTGTCATCCCCAACCTGGAGCGCCGCTACCGCGAGACCGACTCCGACTACGTCCGTCAGGAGATAGAGAGGCACATGGCGGCCAACCCCTGCCCGGCCTGCGGCGGCGCCCGGCTCAAGCCCGAGTCCCTGGCCGTCACCATAGACGGCACGAACATCCACCGCGTCTCCCAGATGAGCATCGTAGAGGCGCTGGACTGGATCGAACACCTGATGGTCGAGGACGCGCCCCTGAGCGGGCGTGAGCGCACGATCGGCCAGCAGATCCTCAAGGAGATACGCTCTCGTTTAGCCTTCCTGCGCGACGTGGGGGTGGACTACCTGACGCTGGACCGGCGCACCGGCACCCTGGCCGGTGGCGAGGCCCAACGCATCCGCCTGGCGACCCAGATCGGCTCCGCCCTCATGGGCGTCCTCTACGTCTGCGACGAGCCGTCTATCGGCCTGCACCCCGTGGACGACGCCAGGCTCATCGCGACGCTCAAGCGGCTGCGCGACCTGGGGAACACCGTGCTTGTCGTGGAGCACGACGAAGCGATGATCCGCGCCGCCGACCACATCATCGATCTCGGCCCGGGCGCCGGCGAAGCGGGCGGGCATGTGGTCGTCGTCGGATCCCAGGAGGAGGTGGAGGCCTGCGAACAGTCCATCAGCGGCCAGTACCTCAGCGGCCGCCGCCAGATACCGGTGCCCGCTGAGCGCCGCCCCGGCAACGGCAAGGAGATCATCGTCCAGGGCGCCCGCGAGAACAACCTGAAGAACATCGACGTGCGGATACCGCTGGGCGAGTTCGTCTGCGTCACCGGCGTGTCAGGCTCCGGCAAATCGACTCTTGTCGACGAGATCCTGTCCAAGAAGGCGGCGCAGCTTCTGTACGACGCCCGCGACCGCCCCGGGGAGTGCGATGCGATCGTCGGCCTGGAGCAGCTGGACAAGGTAGTGACTATCGACCAGTCGCCTATCGGCCGCACCCCGCGCTCCAACCCCGCCACCTACACCGGCCTGTTCACCACCGTGCGTGAGCTGTTCGCCTCCGTCCCCGAGGCACGACTGCGCGGCTACAAGCCGGGCCGCTTCTCCTTCAACATCAAGGGGGGCCGCTGCGAGGCCTGCCAGGGCCAGGGCTACATCCAGATCGAGATGCAGTTCCTGCCCGACGTGGAGGTGCCCTGCGAGGTCTGTCACGGCGACCGCTACAACCGCGAGGCGCTGGAGATCACCTTCCGCGGCAAGAACATCGCCGAGGTGCTGGACATGACGGTGGAGGAGGCGCTGGGCTTCTTCGAGGCGTTCCCCAAGGTGCGCTCCAAGCTTCAGACGCTGCACGACGTGGGGCTGGGCTACATCAAGCTGGGCCAGCCGGCGACGACGCTTTCCGGCGGCGAGGCGCAGCGGGTCAAGCTGTCGACGGAGCTCTCCCGTCGCGCCACCGGCCGCACCCTGTACATCCTGGACGAGCCCACCACCGGCCTCTCCTTCGAGGACGTGAACGCGCTGATGCGGGTGCTGCACCGGCTGGTGGACGCGGGCAACACGGTGCTCGTGATCGAGCACCACCTGGACGTCATCAAGCAGGCGGACCACATCATCGACCTGGGGCCGCTGGGCGGCGACCGCGGCGGCGAGATCGTCGCCGCGGGCACGCCGGAAGAGGTGGTGCGGGTGAAGGCGAGCGCCACCGGGCGGTACCTGCGCAAGAAGCTGGCCCGCCGCGCCAAGCGGGTGAAGGTGGCGGCGGGCGAGTAGCCATGACCCGCTTCTCCCTCCGCCTCCCCCAGCGTCAGGCCCGCATGGTCGCGCTGGCGGTGGCCTACCACCTGGCGCGGCCCGGCTCGGAGCTGGACCGCGAGACGATGCAGGAGTACGAGCACGGCCTGGCCGAGCTGCCGGCGGCGCTGGAGCCGCAGCTTGAGGCCGAGACCGCGACGCTGGAGCTGTCCCCCCTCCAGGTCACGCTCCTGGCGACGGCGATGTCGTCCGTGTTGAGCGAGCTGAAGATGTACTCCGTATTCGACACGATGGCCGGCGAGAGCGCCCGCCCTCGCTCCACCGCGCCCGGCTTCGACGAGAAGCTGCGGGCTCTGTTCCCGGAGGTCGCGGAGGACCCCGCGGTCGCCTCTGACCTGGCGGGCGAGATGACGATGCTCCGTCGCGAGCTGCCGCAGGGACGGGCCCGCGAGCGGCTGGAGGAGGAGCGTCGCGCTGCGGAGGAGAGGGCGCCTGCCGCCAAGAAGCGCTGGCAGTTCTGGAAGCGCTAGAACACCCCTTGACTTCTCCCTATCGGGAACGATAGCATAATTAAGGATAGCGAATTGCTCAACTTTCCGCTTCTTATACTGAGGAAACGGGTAGGCAGCCATAACGAGGAGAAGCGATGACCTACGTAATCACTGACCCCTGCATCGACCTACTGGACATCTCCTGCGTGGAGGTGTGCCCCGTGGACTGCATCCACTACGAGGAGGGCACCGACCGTAAGCTGTACATCGACCCCGACGAGTGCATCGATTGCGGCGCCTGCGAGCCCGTATGCCCGGTGACGGCGATCTTCGCCGAGGACGACGTCCCTGAGCAGTGGACGGAGTACACGGAGCTCGACGCTCAGTGGTTCAAGGACGCTGACGCCGTGCGGGCGCGCGTCAACGAGCTGAAGCCCGCCTCATAGCGGCGAGAACCGGCCCAGAGCCAGGCGGCCCGATGCAGGGTCGCCTTCGCATTTACCCGAAGGTCAGCGACCCCCCGTACTCACGTATCGCCACCTCCACGTCCGTGTTCCGCAGGTGCTCCAGGAAGTAGCCCGGGTTCTCCGTGTGGATGGGCACCACCGTCCGCGGCCCGATCTCCCGCACGAACTCCATGATGTCGTCGGCGCTGGCGTGGCCGGAGGAGTGCAGCCCCTGCTCCTCCTCCGGCAGCTTCGAAATGCTCTGTCGCCGTTCGTGGGGTAGACCGACGGAGCCGATATCGAAGTGCCTGAGCCACTCTCGCAACCGGCGGAAGTCCTGCTCCTGCTCCTCGCTGTACGCCTCGCTGGAGGAGTAGACGTAGGTGCCGCCGTGGACGTTGATGTCGATGAGGTTCTTGGCGTCCCAGAAGCTGAAGCAGAGGATGTAATCGCCCGGTGAGTCGTGAGCGTGACGGGCGGACACCAGCCGGTCCCCGAACTGGTTGCGCAGGTTCTGGTCCCAGGGCTCGACCTGGTAACGGAGGTCCTGGTACAGAAGCATCTCTCGGCTGCTGGACAGCGCCGGCACGGAGGGCGACACGAGACGCATCGCCTCCAGCAGGTAGGCGTCCTTGGCCAGGATCACCAGCTTCCGCCGTGTCTGCTCGGCGATCTGCAGGAACGTCTCCAAGCGCTCGATGTTTCGGGGCCCGAAGTCGGCGATGACGAGGCCCTGTTCGGCCTGGACTACCCGCAGGGCGCGGTCGTACACTTCGCGCTCGGTGTAGTTCGTGAGCTCCAGCTCGCTCGCCTCGGCGTCCTTGGGGATGCGGGTGCCCTCGCAGAGGAGCAGCCGCGGTCGCAGGGAGGCGACCTCGTGGATGAAGCGCTTCGTCTCCTCGGCCGCCGACCCGTGCCAGCGCAGGTCGCCGCTGTACACGACCCAGCCGGCGGAGGTCTCCACCGCCCATGCCCCCGCCCCGTGCACGGAGTGGTCGACCGGGAAGAAGCGCACCGGCAGGTCGCCTGCTGTGGCGCTATCCGTCGTGAAGGGCGCCGCCTCCAGCCCCTTGCGCCGCTTGTTGTCGCCACCCAGGATGTGGTTCGGCGAGCGGGTCCAGAACTCCTGCGCCTCGGGGCTCAGGTCAGGCGTATCCGCGAAACAGAACGGCCGCTGCCGGTAGCTCTCACGCTGGGGCTTCAGGTAGCCGCTGTCCGACGCCGGCGCGCGACGGGTGACATAACAGACCTCCTTCTCGAAGTCCGCCATGCTTGAGTCCTGCATCGCCTTGGCGATGAACGCCGTGGTGGCGCTGGCGTAGATGGGAACGTCCTCGCGCAGGAAGGAGATGTAGCCGGTGTGGTCGACGTGGGCGTGGGAGACGAGGACGCCGTCCACCCGCTCCAGCTCCCTGTAGCCGGGGCGATCGTGGCAGCGGGCCCACACGTCGCCGGAGGGGACGAAGTCCGGTCGGTACAGCCCCTCCAGGGGCGGTAGCAGGTCCATCTCCAGCATGTCCAGCAGGCCCGCGCCGGGCCGGGGCTTGAGGTACTCCTCGAAGTAGAGGTCGCGGGTCTTGAACGTCGTCCCGAAGTCGAAGAACAGGCGCGAGTCACCGTCCTCCAGGAGGATCTTGTTGCCGCCTATCATATTGGCGCCGCCGTAGATCGTTACCGTGGACATGTCAGGTCCCCCACTGCTTTCGCCGGCACATCACCAGTTCACTTTTACTGCCCGTTTACTGCCATAGCTTGGAAAGTAGATGACGCCGTGAGTCACGCCATGCATGTACAGGTCCCTGGTGAGTTCGACATCCGCACGGCAGTACTTGACGACCAGATCGCGCTTCCCCTGCCTCCACCACTGGAGAGATTGGTCGCCTGTTCCAGTTTTCCCCCGACCCAAGGTGGCGCGTGCCAGCTCGTCCAGTTTGATCCGAAACCCAAGCGCTCTGTGGACATGGGCGAGAATGTCCACGGTCGTCCCCCGCAGAATTTTGGACACAGCGGGGTGGTAGGCTGCTAGCACTCTGTAGTCAAAGTCGAGGATATTGAATCCTACCACGCGCTCGAAGCCTGACAACTCCTCAACAAGGGCCTGTACGTCTTCCTCAAACCACTCTCGGAAAGCATTCTGCTGGTCCCACGTCACGGCCACGGCCAGGCCCATTCGCTCCGCGACCCAGCCTCCCACCTCATCCGGACCGCGCTGCGTCTCCAGGTCGACTACTACATAGCCAGCAGGTGCCCTACCTTCGTCAGTCGCTCTGTCACTAAGCAAAGCGCGGAAGAAGGACATACGTGGCTCCCGCTTGCGACGGCTGGGCCTTCGCGTTCCCGGCCTCGAACATGTATTCTATCACCGCCGTCAACCCCTGGCTACGGCCAACTAGCACCTTACCAAGCCCTAATATCGTCGGCCATCTAAACGGCCAAACCGCCGGATAGCGCTAAGCACCCCCCAGCTTCTCCCGCAGCGCTTCCACCAGCCCCTCGATGGGCACCCGCACCTGCTCCATGCTGTCCCGCTCGCGGATCGTCACCGCCTCGTCGTCCAGCGTGTCGAAGTCCACGGTCACGCACAGCGGCGTGCCGATCTCGTCCTGGCGCCGGTAGCGGCGGCCGATGCTCTGGGCGTCGTCGTACTGGGTCATGAAGCGGGGGCGCAGGAGGTCCCAGACCCGCCGCGCCGTGGGCACCAGCTTCTCGTTGCGGGAGAGGGGCAGCACCGCCACCTTGATGGGCGCCAGCTCTTTGTGCAGTCGCAGCAGCGTCCGCTTCTCGCCCCGCACCTCCTCCTCCGCGTAGGAGTCGATCAGCACCGTCAGGAAGCAGCGGTCCACGCCCATAGACGGCTCGATCACGTAGGGCACGATGTGCTGGTCGGACTCCTCGTCGAAGTACTTGAGCTCGCGGCCGGCGTGCTCGGCGTGGCGGCCGAGGTCGAAGTCGGTGCGGTTCGCGATCCCCTCGATCTCGGCGAAGCCGGCGAAGGGGAAGTCGAACTCGATGTCCACCGTGCGCTTGGCGTAGTGCGAGAGCTCGTCCTCGGTGTGCTCGCGGATGCGCAGCTTCTCCTTGCGGACGCCGAGGCCGGTCCACCAGTTGAACCGCTCCTGGATCCAGCGCTCGTGCCACTCCTCGTCGGTGCCGGGGAGGACGAAGTACTCGATCTCCATCTGCTCGAACTCGCGGTCACGGAAGATGAAGTTGCCGGGGGTGATCTCGTTGCGGAACGCCTTGCCGATCTGGGCGATGCCGAAGGGGAGCTTGCGACGGGAGGTGGTGAGGACGTTATCGAAGTTGACGAAGATGCCCTGAGCGGTCTCCGGCCGCAGGTAGGCGACGGAGGCGCTGTCCTCCACTGGCCCGACGTACGTCTTGAACATCAGGTTGAACATGCGCGGCTCGGTGAGTTCGCCGCCGCAATCAGGGCAGGGCACGCCGGCGATGTCCACGGCTTGCCCGTGGACGCTCTCCGCCTCGTGCTTGTGCTCGACCAGTTCGTCGGCGCGGAAGCGACGCTTGCAGGACTTGCAGTCGACCATCGGGTCGGCGAAGGTGTCGACGTGGCCGCTGGCCTGCCAGACGCGCGGGTTCATGATGATGGAGGCGTCCAGGCCGACGACATCGTCGCGCTCCTGGACGGTCGCGCGCCACCAGGCCTGTTTGATGTTGTTCTTGAGCTCTACGCCCAGAGGCCCGTAGTCCCAGAAGCCACCGATACCGCCGTATATCTCGCTACTCTGAAAAACGAACCCCCTGCGCTTGCACAGGGAGACGACAACGTCCATAGATGGCGCGTCGGCCATTTAGCTCACCTGGATAGACACTTCATCGCGATGTTAGATACGACGGTATCAGGTTCAGTGGGCGAAGTCAAAGCGAACTCCCTTGACAACGATACTACGGTTGGCTAGTATCGGGCTGGCAGATTACCCGGATCCTCCCGAACGGACGGTTTTCAGTTCAGTTAGACGGAGGTCGGTCATGCGATTTATCCTCGGTCTCATTCTCGGCATCGCTCTAGGCGTGAGCCTTGGGCTACTCGTGGCGCCGCAGCCCGGCAGCGAGACCAGGCGAGTCCTGCGCGAGCGGGTGCAGCGGCGCGGCGAAGAGGAAGAGGAGCAATAGGCCCTCAGCTTGTCCGCCCAAGAAGAGTCGCCGCAGGCCGATCAGAAACTCCTTATCATCGTCGCTTCCGATACTGACGCAGACACTCTTATCGGGAAGCTGGTGCAGCGGGGCTACCCCGCGACGAAGGTAAGCAGCACCGGCGGCTTCCTGCGGCGGGGCAACGCCACTATCTTCTCCGGTGTGGACGCCGGAGACGTCGACAACGTCATCGCGCTCATACGCAGCGAGTGCGAGGCGCGAACGGAGTTCCTACCGGCGCAGGCGCTGCCCTTCCCTGAGAGCATCCTACCCGCGGAACCAGTGGAGGTGCGGACAGGCGGAGCGATCGTCTTCGTCGTCTCCGTGGAGCGCTTCGAGAAGACGTAACTACGTCTTGCCCCCTGAGCTGGCGCAGGCGGGCGGCC
This sequence comes from Chloroflexota bacterium, assembly GCA_022561095.1. Taxonomy (GTDB): domain Bacteria; phylum Chloroflexota; class Dehalococcoidia; order SM23-28-2; family RBG-16-64-32; genus JADFNQ01. Next base: position 17,026 of record JADFRV010000004.1, read on the forward strand.
AGCCTGCGGATCAGGGCTGCGGCGTTGAGGCTGGCCAGGCGTACCGTCGCCACTAGATGAATAGCGGCCCGAACACCACCGCCACGATCGCCATGAGCTTGAGGAGGATGTTCATCGAGGGGCCGGAGGTATCCTTGAACGGGTCGCCGACGGTGTCGCCGACGACGGCCGCCTTGTGAGCATCCGAGCCCTTGCCGCCTAGCGCCCCGGCCTCGATGTACTTTTTCGCATTGTCCCAGGCGCCGCCGGCGTTAGCCATCATGAGGGCGAGAAGCGACCCGGCCGCGATGGAGCCGACCAGGAGCCCTCCCAGCGCCTCCGCGCTTATCAGGGCGCCTACCAGAATGGGGACGGTGACGGCGAGCGCGCCCGGCAGGATCATCTCGCGCAGGGCGCCATCGGTTGAGATAGAGACGGCGCGGGTGTAGTCGGGCTGTTCGGTGCCATCCATGATGCCGGGGTGCTCGCGAAACTGACGTCGCACCTCGTTCACCATCTCCTTGGCGGCGCGGCCTACGGCGAGCATGGTAAGAGCGCCGAACACGAACGGCATGAGAGCGCCGATGAGCAGCCCGACCAGCACCTCGACCTCGAGGAGGTTAAACGTGTCGATCCCCACGACCTGCGAATAGCTGACCATAAGGGCTAGCGCCGTCAGGACGGCGGAGCCTATGGCGAAGCCCTTGCCGGTGGCCGCGGTGGTGTTGCCAAGGCTATCCAGGGCGTCCGTTCGCTGACGCACTTCCGCCGGCAGGTGTGTCTGCTCGGCGATGCCGCCTGCGTTGTCGGCGACGGGGCCGTAGGCGTCGGTCGCCAGGGTGATGCCGAGAGGCGCGAGCATGCCGACCGCCGCCAGAGCGATGCCGTAGAGCCCCGCCAGCTCGAAGGTGATCCCGATCGCGGCCACGATCGCCAGGAGGGGGACCGCCGTGGAGAGCATGCCGAGGCCGAGGCCGCCGATGATAATCGTCGCCGCGCCGGTCTCCGACTGAGCGGCCAGGTTCTGAGTGGGACGGTACTCGTACGCCGTGTAGTACTCGCTTGCCGTGCCTATCACCTGGCCGGTAACGAGGCCTACCAGCACCACCCAGAACAGCTCGAACTCCAGGTCCAGAGCAAGGACGGCGACGGCGGTGCCGAGGAGGACCAGCGCCCCGGCGCCGAACACGCCGGTCCGCAGCGCCCAGAGCAATCGCCCTATCGACGCCTCCTCGCCGGTGCGGACGAGGAAGGTGCCGATGATGGAGGCGAAGATGCCGATACCCATGATGAGGAGCGGCAGCACGAAGGCATCGGAATCGTAGTCGATAATTGCGGAGGGGTCGAAGACCGCGTTCTCGTTCTCACCGACTGTGACTATCGCTACCGTGGCCAGGGACATGGTGGCGACGATGGCGCCGGTGTACGACTCGAACAGGTCGGCGCCCATGCCGGCGACGTCGCCGACGTTGTCGCCAACTTGATCAGCGATGACGGCGGGGTTTCGCGGGTCGTCCTCGGGAATGCCGGCCTCGATCTTGCCCGAGAGATCGGCGCCCACATCGGCTGCTTTCGTGAATATCCCGCCTCCGACACGGGCGAACAGGGCGATGGAAGAGGCGCCGAAGGCGAAGCCGACAAGCGGCCGCACGTCTTGGAAGATTAGATATAGGGTCGTGAGGCAGAGAAGGCTCAAGCCGGTCGCGGTGATGCCCATGACCGCCCCGGAGGAGAAGGCGATACGCAGCGCCGGGTTCAACCCCACACGGGCCTTCGCCGCCGTCCGGACGTTGGCACGTACGGCTATGTTCATGCCGATGTAGCCGGCGCTGGCGGAGGCGATGGCGCCGATGACATAAGCGATCGCAGTGCGGGGCAGGTCAGTGAGGTTCCCCTGTTCCCCGATGCCGAGCTCCTCGAACTTGTCGAGCACGTCGAAGTCAACGAACACGGCGATGACGGCGGCGACTAGGACTACGAACGCCGACAGGAAAATGTACTCGCGCCTGAGGAACGCCGCCGCGCCCTCCTGAATCGCGGCGGCGATCTGCCGCATCGCTTCAGTTCCCGTGTCTTCAGCGAGGATGCCTCGGGTGAGATAGATCGAGAAGAGGGCCGCGCAGCCGGCGCCGACCAAAGCGGTGATGATAAGGCCCATCGGTTAGAGTCCTCTCCGGGCGGTCGATCGAATTAGTTCCATATTTCACTAAACCTCCGACGGCTCAGTCTAGCAGAGCGGTACCGCTGGGTTCAACCTGAGCTCAGGTCGGGGATCCGGCAGAGCGTCTAGCGCGGGAAACGGGAGAAATCCGGCTCTCGGCGCTCGAGGAAGGCGTTCTTCCCCTCGTCCGCCTCGCCGCTGGCGAAGAAATCGGGCGCCAGCTCCTTCACCCAGTCGCGACGCGAGGCGTCTCGTAGAGGCTGGTACAGGGTGCGGAAGGAGGCCTTGAGTATCTTGAGGCAGCCGGGGCTCTTCTGCAGCAGCTCCGTGCACCAGCGGTCTACCTCTTCGTCCAGCCTGTCCAGGGGCACGACGGCGTTGACCAGCCCCATCTCCAGCGCCTCCCGGGCGGAGTAGCGTCGGCAGAGCATCCATATCTCCTTCGCTTTTTTAGCGCCGACGACGTGCGTCAGGTAGGCGACAAAGTAGCCGGCGGCGGGGCTGCCGATGCGCGGCCCCACCTGGGCGAAGGTGGCGTTCTCCGAGGCGATGGTGAAGTCGCTGAAGTAGGCGAGGTGGTTGCCGCCGCCGATGGCGTAGCCGTTGACGCGGGCGATCACGGGCTTCATGCAGTCCTCGATGCCGGCGTGGGGGTCCATCGGTGAGGGAGCGCTAGCCCCTTCCCGCTGCACCTCCTGGAGCCAGCGGACGTCGCCGCCGGCGCAGAAGGCGCGGTCGCCGGCGCCGGTGATGACGATGACGCCGACCTCGGGGTCGGCGCAGGCGTCCTCGACGGCTTGACGCATCTCGGTCAGGGTCTGGCCGGTGAAGGCGTTCATGACGTCGGGACGGTTGATGGTGATCCAGGCGGCGCCACGGACCCGGTGGTGCTTCTGGAAGAGGATGTCCTGGTATTCGCTCATGAGGTCTCCTTGTGTGCTTGGCAGGCGAAAGGCTTGTGGTGCCCCCAGCGGGATTCGAACCCGCGGTCTCCACCTTGAAAGGGTGGCGTCCTTGGCCGCTAGACTATGGGGGCATCGGTCAGGACGCGTGCGGCGAGCCCGATGGCATTCTACGGGATAGGAAGCGCGAGTGACAAACGGTGGGATTAGCCGCCCGTTGACAGCCGCCCAGCTGTTGGGACGAGACGCGTAAATGTTCCGTCGGAATTCATCGAATGGGGTATTGTTCCTTCGGACCAGTCTTCGGAGGGCTTGACTCCGACTTGAATAACTGCGCCTTCCGGCAAATCCCAGCTGTTCTTAGCGGCTTTTCTGGTGGCAGCCCTACTTTCCAATCCCAAGGCCTCGTAGGTTGGCTGCAGGATCTCTGCGACAACCTGACGACCAGAGTCGATACCTGTTGAAAGCACTGCTTCCAGGAAAGCTTCAGCGTTTGGAAGTTTCACTAGTGGCATTCGGTAACGCTCGTATACATCCCACATTGCCTGAAGCGCTTTCTCAGGCCAGTACTTCAGATAAGCTCGGGTGATCTCGCGGAACACACCTTCATGAAATGCCTCGTCAGTAGCCAGGACTCCGCATACACCCGCTATAGCAGGATAGGTTGATCTACCATCACCGTTCGTGGGTTGGCCATACTCAACCCAGATTCTTTTCTGCATCTCCCGGTAGTTTCTCTTGGTCTGTCGCTCCTGCGCAATCGCGTAGGCAGCTCCTCTTTCCGGAGTTGCTTCGTGGCCAGTTTGCCTCTCGAAGTCCCAGATATCCTGACCACACTGGTATAGATAATCGTCCATCTCTGCCTGAGTCTGGAGCCCAGAATCTACTAGACAGTACCACAGCGCCTTGCTGTGACGAGTCTCGTCAAAAACCCACTGAGTGTAAATCTGCCTAGTGGCATAACTGTCACCCGAGGCCAGTGTTGCCATCCGTGCGTAATCTTCGATGAAGGACTCGACTCCGAAATCCCCAAGCAGTATTTCGGCAGTTTCTGAACTGACCCTGCCAGCCCAGTCCATCATCTCCGTTCTCTGAGACAGATGTTTGGCGATCCAGCGTGGACCTTTCTGGAAGTAACGGCCGTAGATTTCTGCAACCGCTTTCTGAATCGCTAGATTCCTTCCTTGAGCGGTCCAAGGATTTCGCATTTGCTGGACCATCTATACTTCCTCTGCTCCTTCCTCTCTCCCGTAGGCTTGCCCCCCGGGCTTAGCTCCCGAGGCAGCGTGGCGTCTGGCATCCTCCGTCGCCCCAAGCGGAAGCGAGGAGAAGGACGGCGGTGAACGAGACGACGGCTACGAGAGGTTTGATGGTGACACTACTTCGGATGGCTTACGAAATTGTAGCATATTGCCGCCGGGTAACCCGTCCCTGACAATTCGATTCACGTATATATTTTCCCGAATACGGATGCGTTGGAATATGCACCCTTTTTACCAAACAATTTACCCTCTGCCCGGGCGCACTATCGCGGCAGCGAAGTTTGCGGCGGCTTTTCGCCGTCTGATACAATCGGCCTGGCGCTGCGGGATTGTGTAATGGTAGCACGGCTGATTCTGGATCAGTTAGTCTAGGTTCGAATCCTAGTCCCGCAGCCAAACGCGGCGCATTCGTCTAGTGGCCCAGGACACCGCCCTCTCAAGGCGGAGATCACGGGTTCGAATCCCGTATGCGCCACCAAAGAAATCGTATCTGATAAGCCCCCGAAGCACCGTCTTTAGATGCTCAGGGGGCTTATCAATTGTGGCCATGTACAGATAGAGGCGCTCCGAGCTCTGTCGTCTGAGTTGTGGCGATAAGGCTCGGAGCGCTGCCGCCAAAGGGAGGGTATCCGTATATCGCGGCTCTATTAGGATACATTTAGCAGAATAAAGTGTCAAATAACGATATTTCATTACACCTAATAAGGCAGAATGACAGCTCGATGCGCCTGCTACTGCGGCGCGGAGATCGGACCGGGCCGCCGACGGCTAACGCAGCCCATCGCGCACCTTCCGGACGTCCTCTCGCACGGCCCGCTCCATAGCGCTGTGATCGCCGGTGATTCGGATGAGCCGGAACCCCTCCTCGATGCGCCTCGCCGCGACGCCGGGGTTGGAGTGGACGCCGGGGACGACGCCGTGCTTGCGGCAGCTCTCCACGACGCGCTTGCGGGCCTGCACGTACTCCTCCGCCTCGCCGTCCTGCTCGGGCGTGATGCCCATGGAGATCGTCAGGTCCATCGGCCCGATGTAGGCGGCGTCGATGCCGGGCACGCTGAGGATGTCGTCCAGGTTCTCCATCGCCTCTACCGTCTCGATCTGGGGGATGCAGAGGACCTCTTCGTTGGCGTGGGCGAGGTAGTCGAACCCGGCGTAGTAGGCGGCGCGCGTGGGCCCGTGGCTGCGTATGCCCCGCGGCGGGTAGCGGCAGGCCGCCGCCGCGGCCTCCGCTTGCGCGCGGTCGTTCACCAGCGGCACGATGATGCCGTAGGCGCCGGCGTCCAGCATCTTCATGATCATGGCCGGCTCGCACCAGGGGACTCGAACGATTGGCGTGACGCCCGTGGCGGAGATCGTCTGCAGCATCGGCACGGCAGTGTCGTAGCCGATGACGCCGTGCTGCATGTCCAGGCACAGCCAGTCCAGGTTCTGGGCGGCCATGACCTCGGCCGAAAACGTGTTGGCGATCGACAGCCAACCGCCTAGCGCTGGCTTATCTTCCTGCCATAGCCTCTTGACGGCGTTCTCACGCATTCGAGTCCTCCACAACTGCCTGGGGTGACGGCTCACCACTATCACGCCGCCGGGCGGCTGTCAACGCCGCCGCGTTCGCCTGGCGCGGCCTGTGGTATCCTTCCTCCCGATAGGAGTGTTCCGCCATGCCCAAGCTCACCGGCCGATACGCCTTTCTTGACCAGCTCCTCGCCGACGGGGTGACATACGTCTTCGGCAACCCGGGCACAACTGAAGAGGCGTTCCAGGACGCCCTGCAGGACTACCCTCAGATTAAGTATATCCTTGCCCTGCATGAGTCCGTTGCCGTGGGGATCGCGGACGGCTACGCGCGAGCCAGCGGGCGGCCGTCGTTTCTCCAGCTTCACATTAACCCCGGCCTGGGCAACGCCATGGGGATGCTGTACAACTCCTACCGCACCCGCACGCCGATGGTGGTCTACGCGGGCCAGCACCCCCAGCGCGGCGGCTCCCAGGAGCCGATCCTGGCCGGTGACCTGGTGCGGATGGCGGAGCCGGTGACGAAGTGGGCGACGCAGGCAGAGGACGCCGCCGAGATCCCGATAATGTTGCGCCGCGCCTTCAAGGTGGCGATGGAGCCGCCGGCGGGGCCCGTCTTCCTCTCGATCCCAACCAACGTTATGGACGAGGAGGCGGAGGTTGAGATCGCCGCCACCGCCTACACCAACACTCGCGTCCGGCCCGATCCGGAGGCGGTGGAGCGAGCGGCCGAGGTGCTGGCGGGTGCGCAATCGCCGGTCATTATCTGCGGCGCCGGCGTTGCCACGTCGGGCGCCGTGCCGGAGCTCGTGCAGCTTGCGGAGGCGCTGGGAGCTCGCGTGCACGCCTCCTTCTCCGCCGAGCTACCGTTCCCGGAGGATCACCCGCTGTACGCCGGGCTGTTGAACGTCATCTCGGAGCCCGCGCTGAAAGGCCAGCTTTCGGCCGCAGATGTTATCCTGGCCGTGGGCACGCCGCTCCTCACGCTCCTGTTCCCCTTGAACGAGCCGCCCTTTCCCCCACAGGCCACGACTATTCACATCGATCTTGATCCGTGGGAGATATCGAAGAGCTGGCCCGTTCAGCACGGCATAATGGCGGACCCGAAGATGGCCCTGACGGATCTCCTGGCCGCCCTTCAGAAGCACCTGTCACCAGCCCACCAGGAGGCGGCCCAGCGTCGCGCCCAGGCAACGCAGGCGATGGCCCAGCAGTTCGCGCAGGCGATGGACGCTTCCGCCCAGGCGAAGTGGGATAGCGTGCCGATAGCCCCGGCGCGCATGGCCAAGGAGCTCGCCGGCGCCATCGCCCCCGGCACCGTCCTGTTCGACGAGTCGATCACCGCCGGCGGCCATCTCATGCGCCACATGCGGATGTCGGAGCCGGGGACACACTATCGCGCCACCGGCGGCGGTCTGGGCCCCGGCATGCCCAATCCGATAGGCATAAAGCTGGCGCGACCGGATCGTCCCGTGCTCTCAATCATCGGTGATGGCGCCGCTCTGTACACGATCCAGGCGCTTTGGTCGGCAGCGCACCACAGGGTACCGGTTACCTGGGTGATCGCCAACAACGCTTCCTACCGCATCTTGAAGCTCAACATGCTGGAGTACCTGGGGGAAGGCGCCGCCGGCCGTAAGTTTGTCGCTATGGACCTCGCGGACCCACCGCTGGACTTCTCGCATATCGCCGCCTCGTTCGGCGTCAAGGGCGTACGTATCGAACACCCGGATCAGATCGGCGAAGCCGTGCGCGAGGCGCAGGCGGCCGATGAGCCCCGCCTGGTGGATATCGTCATCGACGGTGACATCCGTTCTCGCTGGCTGTAGGCCCCCGGCATCGGATAGTAGGCCGGTTTGCCCATCTTAGCGCTATCGCTCAACGAAGCTGGCTCTTTCCTTGTAAGCGGGTAACCATTACTATGGCAGAGTCGTTTTCACCAACGCCATGCAAGAGCTTAAGCAGAGCTACCACGCCTATTCGGCCTGGCAGACCCAGCTTCAGTCTTGCCACTCCCCGCTTCTGGATGGGGAGCGACTGGAACCGCCGAAGCTCCAAGCGCTGCTCTACCGGGAGGCGCTTATGAAGGAACGCAATGATCGAGCGCGCCGGGCTCTGTTGGGCCTGGCAGAGGAAGAGTAAAACCTCGTGAATTCGGCCCGTATCTACAGCCGTTCGCCGCACGTTCTGTTAGTGGTCGTGCGGTCATGTACATTCAGGCTTTGTCAGGACTAATGGATAAACCCCGGGACCTGCCGGCCGGCACAAAAGCCGCCAGCACCCCCAGCGACCACTTGCGGGAGTGGGAGCTGGTGCAACGTGCTCAGGCGCTGGACGAAGTCGCCCTGGCATCCCTCTACTCCACCTACTACCCAAAGATTTACAACTACGCATTCCTGCAGTTGGGCGATATCCATGCGTCGGAGGATCTGGCCTCCGAGGTCATGCTCAAGCTACTGGAGTCCATTAAGAAGTACCAGTTCAAGGGCACACCGTTCTCCGCCTGGGTGTTCCGAATCGCCCGCAACAGGCTGATCGATCTGCACCGCCGCCGTAAGCGGCACGGCGAGGTCAGCCTGACTGAGCCGCTGGCCGCCATGCAGATCGGGCCTCAGACCCTGGCCGAGCGGGCTCTCGATCGGGGGCAGCTCCAACTCGCCTTGAGGTACCTCACGGACGAGCAGAGGCAGGTAATCGTCCTCAAGTTCATCGAAGGGTTCGACAACGCTTCTGTGGCCCGCGTCCTTGGCCGCAGTGAGGGCGCTATCAAGTCGCTACAGCACCGGGCGCTGAACTCGCTTCGACGCGTCATGTCGGGGGAGACTCGCTGATGGATCGGGGATTCGCCGCTGCCCTGGACGAGTGCTTGTCCGCCATGAGCGTGGGCGAGGGTCTGGAGGAGTGCCTGGCTCGCTATCCGCAGTATGCGGAGGAGTTGCGGACGCACCTGCCGCTGGCCCAGCGGCTGACCAAGACGCCACGGCACCAGCCTCGGGCCGCTGTCCAAGAGGCAGCCTGGCAACGCTTCCGCTCACAGGTGGAGGATATGCGCCTCGGGCGGAGGCCGCCGCTTTCATTCGCTTGGCTGCGTCCGCTGACGATCGCGGCCGTCCTGGTGCTGGCCGCCCTGGGCGCCGCGGGCGGCACCGCCTACGCATCGCAGGACGCTCTTCCCGATAGCCCTCTCTATCGCGTCAAGCTGTTCACGGAGGATGCGCGGGTGTGGTTCACCTTCGACGATAGTCGGAAGGCGGAGCTGCTGCTCAACCAGTCCAACGAGCGCACTGACGAGATTATGGCGATGCTGCGCGCCGGGAAGCCGATTCCGGGAAACGTCCTCAGCGCCCTCCGAGAGCGCAACGCACGAGCCGTGCGCATCCTGGAGGACCACCAGGATGAGCTGACCTTGCTGGCACGCGTACGCGAACAGTCGGCTGAACAGGAGGACCTGCTGCTAGTGTTGTGGGGAGACCTTGCGGAGTCCGCACGGGACGACTATGCCGAGGTTGTAGCCACTCTTCACAACGTCCAACTGCGGACCAGCGGCACGCCGGGCTCCGTTAGGCCCGACGATCTCGCCGCTGGGGTCATCCACATCAGCGGCTCGGCAGAGCTGGCGGCAGAGGACGTGTGGCTGTTGGGCGGCGTCGAGGTCAGGATTGATCTTCGCACGCGAGGGGACAAGGAGCTTGAGCCGGGTCAGCTGGTCAGAGTTGTCGCCGCCAGGGGAAGCGATGGACGGCTACTCGCGCTTGAGGTTACGGCTGTCGGCGATGGACCGCCCGATCAACAGTACGTCGTCTCCGGCACCTTGGAGGACGTCGGCGATGACGAAGTGGTTATCGCTGGCCAGCGGATCGCCATCACCGCGAGGACTCTGCTCAAGCTCCGGCTACAGCGGGGCCAGCAGGTGGAGATAAGAGTCGATGACATCGACGGGCAGGCCGTCGCTTCCAGCGTGGAGGGATCTGCAGGTGGTACGGATGAGGCGGCATCCGCTCTTCTGGCCTACGAGGGAATCATTGAGGGCGCGGTCAGCACTGATGAAGTCAGCAACGATTGGGTGGTAGGCGGCCAGCAGTTCACCGTCACACCCAGCACCGAGATCGACGCCCGGGGCGGGGTGCTAGCCGAAGGCGCCCGCGCCCGTATGGAGGCGGTAGTCGAGGACGGGGACGTGATCGCCAAGAGGGTAGTGATCCTCGCGGATCCGGACGATGCGGGCGAGGACATCGTCCGGATTGAAGGGGTGCTGGAAGCGGGGGACGATGAGAGCTGGACTGTCAGCGGCATAGAGGTAGACGCCCCTGCCGAGGCGGAAACCCCGGAAGTCGGTAGCCTTGTCATTCTTGAAGGACGCCTGATAGACGAGCATCTCGTTCTGGAGAAGCTCGTCACCACCTTCACGCCCGGTCGCAGCGGGCTGGCGCTCATTCGCGGTACCATCAGGCGAATCGAAGAGAGTGGCGCCTGGCAGATCGGCCTCCTCCGTGTCGAGATACCAGATAAGACGGTCGTGCTTGGAAAGGCTCAGGAGGGAAGCCGGGTGTTCATCTGGGGAAGCCGTGACGACGAGGGTTCCTTGCAGGCTGTCTACGTCAACATCCTAAACCGGACGCCGGTGGTTCCAACGGCCTCGGAGGACTAAGCTCAATCCTATTCGTCGGCTGACCGGCACTCGGCAGCATGCCACATCGTATTGACAAACGGTAGGCGGCTGCGTATGGTATAGCGAGCGCTCGCTATGGCGCGCGGAAGCCATTATGCCAAAGTTGAAGCCGGAGGAGATCGAGAACCGAAGGCGGGAGATAGTCGTAGCTGCCCGCGCTTGTTTCCTGCGCAATGGCTTTCACCAGACCACCACAGATGAGATCTGCCACGAGGCGGCGATCACGCCCGGCGGCCTCTATCATTACTTTGGCAGCAAGGAAGAGATCATAAGCGCCGTTATCGAGGATACGGCGCGGGCCACGGTTGCTGACCTGACGTCAACGGCCGAAGCGTCCGGGGACATGCGCTCCGCCGTTCAGGCCCTGTCTTCGCTCTTCTTCGAGTGGGCACGTAACCCCGAGATTGATAATATAACGCGGCTGAACGTGGAGATCTGGGCCGAAACGTTGCGAAATGAGAAGCTGGCTGAGATCACGCGGGGAAGCCGGTCCATGCGGCGCCAGTGGCTGGAATCTCTAATCCGGAAAGCGAAATCTGAGGGCGTATACGCGGAGCAGGTTAACCCCAGAGGATTGGCCGATCTTACCATGGCGATCTTCGACGGATTGCGCCTGGGTAGATTGCTGTGGAAGGACGACTTCGACGTGGAGGGCGCCCTCCAGTCGCTGCTCCTGATGCAGACCGGCCATCTCACCGACGGAGCAAATGTCACTGTAGACCAGGAAGAGGCACGCTCAGCCGGAGGCGCCAGAGCGCGCTAACGAACGAGAAAGGGGTCGCCCAGGCCGTCAGCTAACTCCCTCCCTTTGGGCGATGACGGCCCGGGCGCCGAAATCGAGGCCGCCGTGGGATCAGCCACGGCGGCCTCTCTCGTCTCAGGGGCTGGCGTGAGCGGGGGGTGCGGCAACCCCTTTTTTGAGACGCCAAAATTGGAACCAACCCCGGCCGGCAGGCAGGCCAAAACGAACGGGAGCGAGATGAACACTGGATGATATAGGCCGGCCGAGGCTGGAAGCTGTTTGCCTGTTTTCGAAATCATTTCATCCATATCATGTAATTGAAATCATGAGTATTGTAGGGCATGGACGGCGGCAGTCAAGAGGTTTGAGGGGAAAAGCAAGCATTATATAGCGAGCGCTCATTATACTGAGCGAGCGCTCGTTATGCCGAGAAAGCGCTCGCTATGGCTACTCTACGCCGGTGACTGCGCTTGAAGCCGCCGCAGCGCTGACTCCAGCCGCTCCAGGCTGCGTTCGCGGCCCAGTACGGCCATCGTTTCGAACAGCGGCGGCGCCGCTGTCCTGCCGGTCACCGCTACTCGGATGAGGCCGAACAGCTCGCCGGTTTTCATCCCCAATTCCTCGGCCTGAGGACGGATGGCACCCTCCAGCGCCTCGTGCTGCCAGTGTTCGAGATCGCTGATACGCTGTACGACTGCCTGCAGAGCTGTCGCGGCTACCGCGGGCGCGTCGGCCAGCTTCTTGCCCAGCAGGGTCTTAGTATCGTATTCAAGCTCCCCTTCCCGGAAGAAGAAGTCAGCCATCTCCACAGTCTCGGTCAACAGTTTGACGCGTTCACGGATAAGAGGGATGACAGGTTGCAGCAGGGTGCGATCTACCGTCCGGCCCAGCTTCTCCTCCAAGAAGGGCGCCGTGCGCTCCGCCAGCTCCTGCTCGGGCAGTTGGCGGATGTAGACGCCGTTCATCCACTCCAGCTTCTCCCGGTTGAACACCGCGGGGTTGGCCAGCACGCGGCCCAGGCTGAACTGGTGGATGAACGTCTCGCGGTCGATGATCTCCGTGTGGTCGTCGAGAGACCAGCCGAGAAGGCCGAGGAAGTTGAACAGCGCCTCGGGTAGGAAGCCGCTGTCTCGGAAGGCCAGGACGGAGGTGTCACCGTGGCGTTTGGAGAGCTTGGCCTTGTCGGGGCCCAAAATCATGGGCAGGTGTGCGAAGATGGGCGGCTCCCAGCCGAATGCCTGGTACAGGAGGACGTGCCGGGGCGTGCTGGAGAGCCACTCATCGCCGCGAAGGACGTGTGTGATCTCCATCAGCTTGTCGTCCACGATGTTGGCGAGGTGGTACACGGGGAATCCGTCTGACTTCAGTAGCACGAAATCGTCCAGGGTATCGTTTTCGAACACGATGTCGCCCCGGACGATGTCGTTGAAGGCGGTCTGGCCGGTGAGGGGTGTCTTGAAGCGGACGACGCAAGGCAGCGCCTGGGATTCCAGCTTTTCGCGCTCGGTTCCCGGGAGGTCACGACAGTTACGGTCGTACTTGGGTGGGAGCTTCCGGCGCTGCAGCTCCTTGCGCACCTCAGCCAGACGCTCCGGCGTGCAATAGCAGCGGTAGGCGTGGCCGGCCTCGATTAGCTGGTCGGCGTAGCGGTTGTACGTCTCTACTCGGCGGGACTGCATGTACGGCCCGTGATCGCCGACGTCGCGGCTGGGGTCGCCCGGGTCCGGCCCCTCGTTATAGTCCAGGCCCAGCCAGGCCAGCGAGTCGAAGATCGCCCGCTCTGAGCCCTCGACGTAGCGGGTGCGGTCGGTGTCCTCCAGGCGAACGATGAAGGCGCCGCCCTCATGGCGGGCGAACAGCCAGTTGAACAGGGCGGTACGGATGTTGCCGACGTGGGGCACGCCGGTGGGGGAGGGGGCGTAGCGGACGCGGACTGACATGGCGGGGCTCATTCTAGCAAGAATACGCGGCAGGGTCACAGCGCTGCGAGCACGCCTCTTGAACCAACGCCGCGGAGCCGCTAACTTGAACCTCGGCATGGAAGGCGTTATCGAGGTCAACCCGGGGCGCGTCGAGACGCTGTACACCAACGGCATGGAGCTGCCGTACGTGGAGTTCAGCCGTACGGAGCCGGCGATCAAGCTACTGCTTAACGGTGCGGAGCACTGGTACTATAAGACGCTGCCGCTGAAGGGATATGGTGCGGTTCTTGCCCGCTATGTACGGGAGCTGGAGGCGGACGGAAAGAAGCCGCTGCTGGCGCGGTTTCGCCCCGGAGAGAACTTTTCGACTTCCTCGCACTGGGATCGGATCTATATCTACGCCACGGGCGTGACGCCCATCGGCGCGGGCAAGAAGTAGCGCTAGGGGCGAAGGCTCGCGAGCGCCTCACGCAGATCCGTCGGCAGGGGCGACTCGAACTCCACTTGGCGGCCGCTGGACGGCAGATCGAACGCCAGCCGCCAGGCGTGCAGGAATTGCCGCCCTACCAGGGGCGAGCGCTTTCCGTAGACTGTGTCGCCGACCACCGGATGGCCGATGGCGGCCAGGTGGACGCGGATCTGGTGCGTCCGGCCCGTCTC
>JADFRV010000261.1 GCA_022561095.1 Chloroflexota bacterium
GAGTGCCCAACTCCTGGGAGCTGACCACGTCCCGGCCTTCCTCCTCAAGCGTAGACAGGGCACGCGTGTAGAGGGGGAGCCGGTCGATGACTACAGGCGGTATCTCCATGAAGGTTTGTCTCCGTTGTTATTCGTTATCTCAATAGACGTCTTCGTCAGCGTCTATTGAGATTGGCAGGGCTGAGCATCTTATAGCATTCGCAGTGCGCCCCAGTCAAGGGTTTGTGCTCACAATTACAATCCTTCGGCCCCGCGCCTGACCCTCCCTTGCAGCGGGCCGTGATCAACGCGGCGGCGAATCTATGAGGTTCCTGCTTTGCGCTCGTGATGCGCCAGATCGTATCTCAAGAAGAGACCTGATAGGTCGCCCAGCCGTCCCATTTCAAGGTAACGTAACTGACGTAGATGGCGTCTTAACCTGATGACGGCGATTAGCCAACGTCAGGAGAGTATTTGATATGGAGCGCAGATACGAGTCCGCTGAGGAAGTCACTGAAGGCGGATCCATTGGACAAGCGGATGAGACACAGCGGCGGTCGGCGGTCCTCCATAGCGAGGACGAAGACAGCCGGGACGGTCAGGAGTTGTTGCCTGACAGTGATCCAGCCCAGAACGAAGCCGGGGAATCAATAGCGCAGACGCTGAGCGACGCCGCCGCGACCCTAGCTGCCGACCCGTCCGCGTCGGCAGGAGGGCCGGGAAGTTCGGTCCTCCCCAAGCAGCCGAGCACGCTGGCGGAGGTCGGCCTTTCAAAGGCGTTTCTTACGGATCTGACGCTTAAGATAATGCACTACTCCGGCACCCCCTCCTCAGGACAGCTAATGCGTAGGTTGGGGCTTGGCCAGACGATGGTGCAGCAGATACTGACGGTTCTCCAGGAAGAGCGCCTGTGTGAGGTGTTGAGCCAGTCCGACCTGTTCACAGGGAACTATCGCTACCGTCTTTCCGAACGAGGAACGGCAAGAGCGTCGGAGGCGCTAGAGCGTACTCGCTACGCTGGGCCTGTGCCCGTGACCGCGGAGCAGTATGCGGAGGTCATTCGGGGGCAGCAGGCGCAAAGACAGACGCCGTCACCGGCGCGCATCAAGGCGATTCTTGACGAGTTTGTCATGGCGCCGGAAGTTGCCGACTCGGTGGCGCGCGCTCTCTACTCCGGCAAGACTACGATGTTCTACGGCCCTTCCGGCAACGGTAAGACGAGCATCCTGGAGCTGTTCGCCAACAACTTCGACGGCGTAGCTCTTATGCCCTATGCCCTATATGTCTACGGTCAGGTGATCCGGGTGTTCGACCCCTCCGTTCATGAGGCGATCGATGATGTTGACGGCGGAGACGCAGTGAAGGACGATGCGAAGCTGGATCGTCGCTGGGTGATGGTGCGCCGGCCGGCCGTGATCCTCGGCTCGGAGCTGGGGCTGGAATCGCTGAACCTGGCCTATGATCCACAGGCCCGCTTCTACCAGGCCCCTCCGCACGTCAAGGCGCAGGGCGGCGTCCTGATTGTTGATGACTTGGGCCGTCAGAAGACGGACGCCCGTGACCTGATGACCCGCTGGCTTATCTCCGTGGAGCGCGGCTGGGACAGCCTGAGCCTCATCACGGGCGAGAAGCTGAGAATCCCATTTGATATTCAGCTCCTGTTCGCGACCAATCAACCGATGGACCAGTTGGTCGACGAGGCTCTCCTGAGGCGGATTTTGTATAAGGTTGAGATACCCAGCCCCGGCCCCGTGGAGTTCACGGAGATACTACGTCAACACTGCCACCAGAGGGGGATACAGACGCTGGAGGGCGCGATTGAGCGCGTGGTGGAGCGGCTGTACGGTCAGGCGGGAGAAAAGCCGAAAGCCGCCTACGCCCGCGATCTCCTGGAAGTTATCACAGAAGGCGCGGCCTATGATGGGCGTGAGCCCGTGCTGGACGATGAGTCGTTCGAGCGGGCGTTCCGGCTTATGAAGAGCCAGCGCTCGGCCGGCGAAGCGGCCTAGGCTAACCCCTCAAGAAATCCGTCGATAGCCTCCGTTAGCTCGCGCGGCCGCTGCAGCGGCACGTCGTGGATCGTGTCCTCCATCCATACCACCCTTACCGCCGGCG